>WJOQ01000266.1 GCA_009618505.1 Clostridia bacterium
TTCCCTCTCTCTGGGAGATACTTTTAATAGAAACAGGACCCATACCTTCATGAACAGCTACATCAAGCATAGCTCTTACTCCATATCTTCCCTTGCTAGACAACCTCACGCTTCATCTCCTATTTCTGATGTCTCGCTTGGGGTAATTCCCTCTCTCGCCAGACGTGCTTCTAGTTCTTTTGTTCTATCCTCTAATTCTCCTATCCTTTTTACCAGAATATTAACTGCCTCAGCTACAGGGTCAGGAAGCTTGCCATGTTCAAGATCGATTAACGGCTTCACCAGGCGTTTTTTCCTCTCCATTACTCTACCGGGAATGCCTACCACAGTAGCTCCAGCAGGAACTGATTTAACCACCACTGAGCCAGAACCAATCCTTGCTCCATCTCCTATCTTCACTGGACCAAGAATAGTGGCTCCTGCTCCAATAACTACATAATTACCAATGGTGGGATGACGTTTTTTCCTCTCCCGAGTCGTCCCTCCCAGAACTACCCCCTGGTAAATCAACACATCGTCACCGATTTCAGATGTTTCTCCGATCACTACTCCCATTCCGTGGTCGATGAAGAACCTTCTTCCAATCTTAGCCCCGGGATGGATTTCAATTCCTGTCAGAAAACGGCTAATATGAGATATGAATCGAGCCAGAGAAATGAATTCTCTTACCCAAAGAAAATGAGCCAGCCGATATAACCAAATAGCATGCAGACCTGGATAGCAAAATATCACCTCGCACAGATTCCTGGCTGCTGGGTCTCTTTTAAAAACAGCCTGTACGTCTTTTCTCATCCTCTCAAACATCCACCTTCACCTCTTTAATTAGACGAATTTCCTAAATACCATATAATTTAGTAATTTTGTCAAGTGATATTTCTTATTATGATATATAATACAACTATTTTGTCAACTATTTTCGAAGGATTCTTGCTAGACAAAACCAAACTAAATAGTAAAATCAATTGATTGAAATTGGGAATTCTCTTATGAAAAATCAAGGAGTCTAAAGTGGAGAACGTATCTTTCCTTATCGCATTAGGAGCAGGGATTCTTTCCTTCCTTTCTCCCTGCGTACTTCCTTTGGTTCCTTCTTATCTTTCTTTTATTACTGGAATTTCTGTCAATGAACTACTAAAGGAGGAAAAGAATCCGAAAGTAAATAAGATTACTATTCTTCACTCTATTATGTTTGTGCTTGGCTTCTCTCTTGTCTTTACTCTCTTAGGAGCCTCAGCCAGCCTGGCAGGGAAAATCCTCCTTCAATATCAGGTATGGATAGCCAGGATAGGAGGAGCTTTTATCATTTTCCTTGGCATTTATTTCACCGGAGTAATTAATTTGAATTTCCTACAAAAAGAGAGAAGATTTTACTTTAAAGAGAAACCAATAGGATATCTTGGCTCCTTGCTGGTAGGAGTTGTCTTTGCTGCTGGCTGGACCCCCTGCGTAGGACCTATTCTCGCCTCTATTCTTCTTTATGCTTCCACTGCTGATTCTCTTCTTTCGGGTATTACTCTTTTAGGAGCTTACTCAGTCGGATTTGCTATTCCCTTTTTATTAATATCTTTAGGTTTAGCAAGGTTCTTGGAGCGATATAAGAAATTAAAGAAACATATGAGATGGATTTCCATAATAGGTGGACTTTTCCTGATAGGGGTAGGAATCCTTATAATGACTGATTATTTCTTTGTTTTAACTGCTACCTTCAACCGCTGGCTTCCCGTGTTTAAGTGGTTCTAGTAACGGATTGTCAAGTAGATATTCTGCTGGTTTTTGGAACGATGAGCAGCCAGTAACGAAATTAGAGGAATGCCCCTGGGCAGGTAAATATACCTTAAGAAAGGAAACAGAATAAATAATAGTTACTAAACCAAAACTAGGAGATAAAAAGTGAGAAGAAGAAAGTGGACTATAAGGATAATTGGTTTTTTAGTAGTTATCTTTAGCGTCTATATCTCCTGGCATTTGCTCTCCCTAAAAGAGGAAAGGATATCAATAGAAGAAAAAGAATGGGAGGAGGAAGAGGAAATAGCGGCAGAAGAAGAAAGGCTTATCCAACTTCTATATGCATCTGTAGGTGTCCAGAGAATTAACCCTCCTTTTGAGGCAGAAGGCTTCACCCTGGAGGATTTGAGGGGTTCTATGATGAGTCTCAAGGATTTTCGGGGTAAAGTAATATTTTTGAACTTCTGGGCTAGTTGGTGTGGTCCCTGTCGTATTGAGATGCCTGCTATGGAGTTGCTCTGGCAAGTATTCCAGGATGATGATTTTGTTATTCTGGCAGTAGATGTTAGAGAAAGAAGGGATGAGGTAAGCTCTTTCATAGAAAAGAATGATTATACCTTCCCTACACTCCTAGACTCCTGGGGTAGAGTAGCAAATATTTACAGCGCCAGATCCTACCCCACTACTTTTCTCATCGATAGGGAGGGAAAGGTGGTAGGTAAAGCTGTGGGAGCCAGAAAATGGGCAAGTAAGGGTAGTTTTGACTTGATAAAATATCTACTGGACAAGAAAGAAACGGATTGAAAGAACCACTAATTGCCTGCCTTAACTATTTGTATCAATCAACTAACTGCACCTGAGGCCTTATTGATTTTTATTGGCAATTTTATATAATAGGATATGTTCGGTTGGGAACTCTCCTGAGATTGCCACGCTTGCCTTCGGCAAGCTCGTAATGACAGAAAGAAGAATCGAGTAAGATGAAAAAAAAAGTGCCGTTAACAAAAAAAACCTGGCTGCAAAAAATCAAAAATTTTGCTAAGAGACTGCTGTGGATTCAGGATTCTCCCCAGAAAATCGCTCTTGGATTGGCTATAGGTGTATTCTGGGGAATTATGCCTACCTTTGGATTTGCCATACTCTTTTCTCTGCCCACCGCACTCCTTTTGAAAGGAAACAGACTGGCTGCCATTCTGGGTACCTTTGCCAATAATCCCCTTACTTTTCCCTTCGTCTATGCCTCAGGAATAAAAATTGGCCAGTTGATTCTAAAGACCACTCCCGTGCCTTTTTCGTTGGAGTTTTTCAAAGTGGAAAGTTTGCTCAGTGTAGGTAAGTCGCTCCTGGTAGGGAGTATTTTTCTAGCCATTGGTTTAGCTCTTCTCACCTATTTCTTAGTACTGCAAATCATCATCTGGTATAGAGCTCGTCATCCTATGAAATAGAATTTAGTTGAACACAGCTTAGAGTTATCTTAAAGAGGTAATTCTCCTTGGGCAGCAACAGGTAGTTCCTCACTAAAATATTTATAAAGAAGGTGGGTGGCTACTCTCCCCTTGGGAGTCCTATTGATAAACCCTTCCTGAAGCAGGTAAGGCTCATAGACCTCTTCTATAGTATCAGGCTCTTCATTGACTACCATAGCCAGTGTTTTTATTCCTATCGGTCCTCCATTAAACTTGTAAAGGATAGTTCCTAGAATCTTTCTATCCATCTCATCCAAACCTTTTTCATCTACCTCCAACATAGCAAGGGCTTCTTTGGCTATGTTTTCAGTTATCACTCCTTTTCCTTTTATCTGAGCGTAGTCTCTCACTCTTCTAAGAAGTCGGTTAGCAATCCTTGGTGTGCCTCGGGAACGACGCGCCATCTCTCGTGCTCCTCCCTTTTCTACTCCTACCTTCAATATCCGAGCTGACCGAAGGATAATAGAATAGAGCTCTTCTTCTTTATAAAAATCTAGCCGACTCACCACTCCGAATCTATTGCGTAAAGGAGAAGTAAGAAGTCCTGCCCGGGTAGTTGCTCCCACTAAAGTAAACTTAGCCAGGGGCAATTTGACAGAACGTGTATGAGCCCCCTTCCCCAGAATGATATCTACATTGTAGTCCTCCATAGCTGAGTAGAGTACCTCCTCAACTGAAGGGGGAAGACGATGAATCTCATCTATAAACAGTACATCTCCATCCTGAAGTTCTATGTTGGTAAGAATTTTAGCCAGATTCCCTGGTTTATCAATAGCTGGGCCACTGGTAGACTGAATTCTAACCTTCATCTCATTGGCAATAATATAGGCTAATGTTGTTTTCCCCAGTCCTGGTGGACCACAAAGAAGAGTATGGTCCAAACAATCGCCTCGCCTTTTGGCTGCCTGAATAAAAATCTCCAGATTGTCTTTTATCTTAGATTGTCCAACGAATTCCTTCATCACCCGAGGCCGGATAGTGGACTCAAATCTACTCTCTTCTTCTTGAAGAATAGGTATAGTAACTCTCTCTTTCATCTCTTCCTATCCATAATAGTTTATGAGTTTATTTTTCTGCGTATCTGCTGATTTATCATATATATTTTAATGCCTCTTTAATCAGGCTAGCCAGGTCTATTTCCTCTTTAGAAGCGTTTATTACTTGATTTATCGCCTTTCTTGCTTCATTCCGGGTATATCCTAAAGAGAGGAGGGCAGATAAGGCATCTCTTGCCAGTTCTTCATCGCCTCCCTCTATTATCTCTTCTTCTGCTATTCTTTCCTTAAGCTCTAAGATTAATCTTTGGGCAGTTTTTTTTCCGATACCGGGAATATCGATTAGAGTAATCAAATCTCCTCTTTTTATTGCTTTCTTGAACTCAGAAGGAGAAAGACTAGAGAGCATCCTTAGAGCAGATTTTGGCCCAATTTTGGAAATGGAAATAAGGAGAAGAAAAAAATCCCTTTCCTCCTGATTGAGGAATCCATATAAAGAAAGACCATCTTCTCGGCAATGAAGATAAGTATTGATCTTTATCTCATCTCCTTCTGCTGGCAGAAGGCCATAACTGGAGAGAGGTAAACTAATCTTATATCCTATACCCCCTGTTTCTATGACGATAAAGGCAGGGGATTTATACTGGAGAACTCCCCGCACATGCTCAATCATACTTCGTCTCCCTTCTCATACACTGTGATAGCTATATCGGGGCAGACAAGACCACAGAGAGCGCATCCGCTGCATTTCTCTTTCTCGCTAAACACTGCTGGATGATAACCTTTATCATTAAAATCAGAATCCAGGTGCATTATATTCTTTGGGCAAAACTTGACACAGAAACCGCAGCCTTTGCATTTTTGAGTATCAATAGCAACTCTGAAATTTTTTCTCATAACATATCGAGAGAAGAAAACATCCCCCTTAAATATCTTGTCTATTGACTCAATTTATCGAGATACTTTTGAAAAGCAGCTATTTCTTGATTAATTTCACTTTGCAAACGTCTGATTAGCTGCTTTTCTTTGGTAGGAAGTTTCATAAATGTTCTCCGGTAGTAATGATTTTCTTCCGCAAAGATTCTGGGCAATTTCTTAAGGGTATAAGATTGAGAGGAAACTTGGAACGCAAGAGAAGTTCTCCCACGGCATCAAAAAAGATACTCCCGGGTAACCCCTCTACAGCAAGGTCAATATCTGAATTCTCATTAAACCGGCCCTCCTCCAATAAAGAGCCAAATAAATAAACATTGCTAGCTGAATATCTAGTATAGAGAATGTTAGCTAAAACCTGAGCTTCCTGCTCGGCCTGCTCCCTTAAATTTGCACACTCTTTTCGCTTTTCAATGATGCGTTTTTCCCATGCTTTGATATAAGAATTATATTGTAATTTCTTTGTATGAGAGGTAATCACTTTTATCTCCTCTAAGTCTTTTCTCATTATCTGAAGATTGACCATAAGCTATCCTAATACTATTATCAAACCCTGTCAAGAAATACCTCAGGACAATTCCTCTTATCCTATCCCTGAGTGGAGAGTCAACCAATTAAATCTTTAAGATAGAATATTCTAGCTTGATAGCTATATATGACATTCTGAAATATTTCATCTTCTTTCTTACGGGAAAGATAGTCCATCTAATTTCCGAATGGCTTTGTTTAAGACTTTAATACAATAATTTGGGTTATTCATTATATTTTTCCCCTCAAATCGGAGGACGGTCCAGCCATGTTCTCTCAGATAGAGGTCGCGCCTCCTATCTTTAATTTTCTGGGAGGATAGGCGATGCCACTTTTCGTTATCGCATTCTACATCTATTTTACCTTTCTCACAGAAGACAGCAAAATCCAGCCGATAACGGCAATGTCCATCCTCCATGAGTAAGTATTCGTTAAATGCTTTAATTTTGTTTCTTTTCAAAAGTTTTTCCATAATTGCTTCGATGGGTTTTATATCGAACAATTCACTGATTTCGCTGGATTCAAACAATTTCGTAGGGGTGGTGAAGCCAAAACTTACCCTCCTTCGGCTCTTGTTCCTAATTTTTTGAGGGAGTTCCTTAAGTGGACCTAAGTGAAGTTTATAATAAGTCTGGCCTGCCCTGGGATGACTTCTTTCCTCCGGGAGAAGTTCCCTTCGAGAAATAGGCGAAGAATACTTTATAGGGGCATAATAGTTTATGGATTTACCTTCTTTGCCAAAAACCCGGGTTTGATAAAGGGCCAAAAAATTCGCTTTTCTTTTAGGGGCATATTTAACTGGCATCCGGTACCAATGTTTATTCGAAGCTATTTCTAAATCCTTCCTCCGATTAACCACTCCCACTAAGACCAAATCCTGGTTATCTGGCATTTAAGCCTCTCAACAAATATACCTGATACATTGCGGATTTCGCTTATGTCCTTGTTTTGAGTTCCTCTTTTGCCTTTTCGGCAAGATAGACTTTCATTAGAGATTAGCTAAATCTTAAAATTTAGCTAACACTTGAAATTTAATATTTATTCAATATCCAATTCTTGATTGTCTTCCATCCCTTTGGCAATGAGAAACCCCCGTGCTCTCTCTACCAACTTATAGCGATAGACAATATCCCAGAAAGCTTTACTGTGATTCGGCTCCAAAATATGGGCCATCTCATGCATAATAACATAATCCCTTACCCACTCAGGCATATGGGCGAGAGAATGAGATATGCGTATTGTCTTCTTTTTATAATTACAGCTTCCGCATCTTTTCTGTTGATTTGTCACATATTCAATTGATTTAATTTTAATCTTTCCATCAAAATATATTTTGTTTAACTTATCAAACACTTCCCTAAGATTATCTTCTTTATTAAGTTTCCTTTTTAGATTCCGTCTGGTAAATCTCTTCTCAAAATTTTTTATGATTTTATGCAGTTCTTTTTCTGGCATATGTACCGGAGCATAAACATACATTATATCACCATCGAGTCTGGCGCTTATTGTCCTTTTTCGTCTCTTACTGCGTTTAACTTCTACTTTCATTTGACGCCTTTTTAGTTACACTTTTTATTATTCCAGACTTCTTCTTTTAAACCTTCATAAACATTAAATACTATTGGGCAAATAGCTATATTCTCAATGACATTTATCAAGCGGGAAACAAAATCATTTTTATGCAGATGGGGATAGGATCTGCAATTATCTGGGCAGTATTTATACTGGGAACACATATTATTATCCAAAAATGGGCAGGGCTTCTTATCGAAGGTGAATCCTTCATTGTTTTCTTCTTCAATTAGATATCTATCTTTAGAATTATGTATAGACAGATTTAAACCCTTAGATAGTCTTTTGATATCTTTCTGATTAAGAACTGGCAGAACCTCTTTACAGCAATTTCGGCAAGTTTTGCAATCAATTTTGGAAGATATATCTCTATATAATTGTGTTCAATCACCAAGAATCTCCCAGCCAGTTTCTATTTGCCTCAAACATCTCCTTTACCATCTTTTTTATTTCGGCCAGGCTTAAAACGGCAGAGGTTAAAGGATCAAAACAGATTGCCTGAAATATCATTCTCGCATCACCACTAATAGCACCCTCCACTGCCAGCTCTTCGCATCTAGCACTGATATTATTGAGAATAGCCAGTTGTGGCGGCAGCGAACCTACATGAATAGGACTAAATCCACGCTTGGAGGCAATTACTGGTACCTCAACACAGCAGCCTTCTGGAAGATTATCTATAAGACCAAAGTTTCTGACATTTCCGTTGAATTCATACAGGGTTCCATCTCCAATTGTGGCATTGAAAATGTTTGCTGCATACTCTTTACCTCTTTTTAAGTCTATTGATGGTTCTTCAAGCCATTTCTTTATTTCAGATTTCCAGGTATTCTCTCTTTTGAGATATTCTTTTAAGATAAAGGCATATTCTCCCGGATTCCAGCCAGTACTATGCCTGCAATATTTCTCTATCAGGTCAGCTCTTTTTCTAAACCAGGCATTGTATTCCGAGTTATGGCCACTTGACTCGGTAGCATAGTAATCCAGATGGACAAACATCTCATTTCTTACCTGCTCTTGATTGTAAATCTCAGGTCTCTTAACAGCTTCTTTAATAAGGGGGTAGACATCTTTACCATTCCTTTTGAACTCAAGAAACCAGGCCTGGTGATTTATCCCGGCACAAAGATAGGTAATCTCTTCCATAGGAGCACCTATCCACTTTCCCAACATTTCAGCTGTGCCCTGGACGCTGTGGCAAAGACCGGTTACTTTGACTTTGCTCTCACTTTGCATGGCACGACAAAGCATAGCCATAGGGTTTGTATAGTTGAGGAAAATAGCCTCCGGGCAGTAACGCTCTATGTCTTTACATATGTCAAGCATTACTGGTATTGTCCTGAGGGCTCTGAAAATTCCAGCCGGGCCCCTGGTATCACCAACATTTATATCCACTCCATACTTTTTGGGGATTTCTATATCTGACCGCCATACCTGGACCCCACCGACAAGGATGGTACAGACCA
>WJOQ01000389.1 GCA_009618505.1 Clostridia bacterium
GCGCGGGAAAGAGTAAAACTTGCTATCAATCACAAAGAAGCCGATAGAATTCCACTTGATTTGGGAAGTACACTTGTGACAGGAATACAGGCAAGTATTTATGCTAAACTCAAAAATGCGCTGGGTATATCAAAGGGATTGGTTAAAGTATATGATCCCTTTCAGATGCTTGCAGAAGTTGAAGATGAGGTCAAGCAATTGCTGGGAGTAGATACATATGGTATCCAATTACCCGTAACATTATTTGGATACAGGAATGAAAATTGGAAAACATTTAAAATGTTTGACGGCACAGAGGTTTTAATCTCAGGAAATTTTGAGTATGACGTGCTTGAAAACGGAGATATTGTTCAGTATCCGAAAGGAGACAGGAGTGCTCCTCCATCCGGAAAGATGCCCAAAGGAGGATATTATTTTGACGTGATAGTAAGGCAGGAGCCAATTGACGAGAGCAAACTCGACCCCAAAGAATGGGTTGAACAAACGTACTCCCTATACACAGATGAAGATCTGGAGTATCTGGAAAAAACCTCTAAATGGTATTATAAGAACACTGACTATTCTCTGGTAGGTAATTTTTGGGGAGCAGGATTTGGAGATATAGCAATTGCTCCCGGTCCCCATATCCCCTACCCGAAGGGGATTAGAGATGTGGAGGAATGGTATGTGTCAGCGATAACAAGGAAACAGTATATAAAAGAGATATTTCAATATCAGCTTGAGCTTCAGATGAAGAATCTCAAGATGTACAGGGAGGCAGTTCAGGATCGGATAGACATAATTGTTATGAGCGGTACAGATTTTGGAGCTCAGAACGGCCCTTTTATATCACCAAATCTATACAGAGAGGTTTTTAAACCACTCCATAAAGCGATGAATGATTGGGTTCATGAAAATACAAATTGGAAAACCTTTTTTCATACCTGTGGCTCTATAGTAGATTTTTTAGACGATTTTGTAAGTGCTGGGGTTGATATATTAAACCCTGTCCAGATATCCGCAGCCGGGATGGATCCCGATTTTTTAAAGAAAAACTATGGAGATAAATTTGTATTCTGGGGCGGAGGTGTTGATACACAAAAGAGCTTGCCTTTTGGAACCCCTGAAAATGTAAAAGAAGAAGTTGAAAATAATATGCTCACATTTGGTAAAGAGGGAGGATTTGTATTTAACACCGTCCATAACATACAGGCTACTGTCCCTATAGACAACCTGGTAACAATGTTTGAAACTGTGCGTGAAAAAGGCACTTATGATTACTTAAAGAAGCAAAGTCTTAAGAAATAAGTGGTCAGTTCTTCCTCATATTCTATCCAAATCTGCTTCTACTTCTGTTTCCTTTCCTGCATAAATATATAGGTACTCTACATAGGCTCGGTAATATTCTTTTATTATCACTACCTCATGCCAGCCCATCTCTATATCAGCTATAGTGATGGGAGTAGTTCCTCTTTCTATTCCATCCAGGAATACTCTGGCGTAGCGGGGTGAGGAGGTAACATAAAGAGAGCCTGTCCTTGGTATTGGTTCGAGCTGGGCAAATACCTGGGCGGTTATATTTTGCTTCACCCGAACAGTGGAGTACCAATCATAGTAGCCATCTTTACTTATCTTAATCTGGTATTCGCCTATTTCTAGATTACTGATAGTAAGAGGGGTTCTCCCCCGGTAGGCACCACCGAGATAAGCCTTAGCATTGGAGGGAGTAGAGTTTATATAAATTGAGCCTGTTCTAGGAACAGGTTCAAGTCGAGCAAATACATAAGTAGTACTACTCCCTTTTACCTGAACCGTTTCTGAGTAATTATAGTAATCTTTTTTAGTAACTTTGATAGTGTGCTTGCCCACTTTGACATTGCTAAGAGTGATGGGCGTTTTCCCACGGTAGGCACCATCGAGATAGACCTCGGCATAAGATGGGGTGGAAGTAACTTTAATATTTCCGTATTGGGGGACTACTTTACTGGTGACATAAAAAATGCAACTAGCCATAGCCCGATTAGGTTGCGGAATAATCTTTATTTTCTCGTTGAATTTAGCGGCAAAGCCTTCCTCTGACCTGCTGATAACAGGGTATCTTTCTTCTGGATGCTCATCATGATATCTCATAATTTCCTTATCAGAGAAAAACTGCCAGGGGCTTGTAGTAGCAATAGCTCTGATCATTTCTTTCCCTGGAGGGGGAGTAACTACAAATCCAGGAGGAATGGTATGAACCTTATTAGCCTCAAGAAAATTATTCTTTTCATAGCGATTGGGGAAAAGAAGTCTTATACCGCCACCAGGAGTAAGATCAAACAGGGTTAGATAACAATCTTTATTGGACTTGAAATATATGGTTATATTTTCTCCTACTGTGTAGCTTTTCCCACATCCTTTGTCTATCCATACTTCAATATTGAAATCGGGGACTGGTCTAATGGTTATTTTCCCGGATTGGGGTTTTGTTTCTTCCTGAGCCAGGACAGGCGAAAAAATGTTTCCTAATAACACTATTCCTATGATTGCTCCCAATAAAAACTTTTTATTTTTCATGATTTTCTCCTTTCCAAACAATGAAATTATTTCCTCTCTCACG
>WJOQ01000154.1 GCA_009618505.1 Clostridia bacterium
AGTAGAAAAGTATATTTTACTTAAGCCACTTGTGTAAAACTTTATAAGAATTACTCACTCCAGACTATTTACCGAGTACTCCTAATAATTTTAGAGCCGTTTCGTGCTCATAATAACCACTAAATGTCCCTCACCACTTTACACAAATTAGTTAATTGTCAAAGAGCGAACACTGAGAAACCTTTAGACAACTATTAGCATACTTACGCTAAAGGTATAATCCACTCCAGTTGTGGTTTTTACTATTACTATTATTATTATTAACTATACCTCTCTATCCCCAAATAACAGGCATTTTCTTCTGTATGGGGGAGGTTAGATAGTTTTTGCTAATAGTTTTCAAAGAACTGTATTATTACTGAGTTATACCTTTAACTAAGAATTTTTGCTAATAGTTTTATTTAATAGTTTTTAGACCACACGAATATTTTTTTTGCTGGTCCGCGCGTGCCTGATTTTTCTCGAATTTCAATTAACTCTCTTTGTTGAAGTGTTTTCTCTATATTATCCATTTCCCAGGCATTGATATGAAAGGTTTGCATAATTGTGCTTCTAGGGGCCTCCCTTTTTTCCTGGACCCACTTGGCTATATGGTTTATCCTTTTTTCTCCCTCTGAGAGCCCGATCTCCTCGGATACCAGTGGCTGCGCCGAAGCTATAAGAAAATCAAGTGCTTTGGTAGCATAGTTGAATGATTCCTCCCGGATCTCAGCTTTCCGGGTCAAGCCCGCCTCGTAGATCATGGCCAGCTTCATGGCGTGAGTCTCTATCCTGGAATAGAAGCTATCAAGAAAGCCTTCCTCATGGTTTGCCTGGGTTTCTTTGGCCCAGTGGTTAAAGGAGTCTTCAATCCGTTTATACGAAAGCTCCCCGGTAAAATACTCCTTGGTCTCATGGAGTTCTTTCACCAGTTCATTGACATCGCCTTTGCGGTCAATGGAAGGCGGGATCGGGAAGTACTTCCTTTTCCTCAAAGAAGTGATGAGATACACCCTTCCAAAAAAGCCCCCCTCAAGGTCCTCGGGACTGAAGAAAGTGCTGAAACTTTTGGGTGTGCAGGCCGACAGGAAAGAGATGCTGGTAGTGGGAATTTTGAATTCCCCTCCTGACAGTTTCTTCCTGAGGGGCTTGCTGTCCCACAGGTCAATCCAGAACTCCTGGGAAGCCTGCCATGATTGCTTGTTTGACCAGCTCCTGAGGATCTTGGAAAACTCCTGCCATCTTACGAATCCTGTGTCTCTCCCCTCGTGAGAGTCAAGCGTTTTTGTCAGTCCTTCTTCGCTCCCGACCTGGGGGAGTAGAAGGGTCTCGTCCACCCTTTTTAAGAGAAGGGTGGGGATGTCTATGCCCGTGCCTTTCCTGAATCCTGAGGGGGCCAGAAATACGCACCAGATATTAGAATATAGCTTCCTTGCCTCCCAGGGCACCCAGACTCTTTTTCCCAGGATAGTAGAGAGAGTAACCATTGCTCCCCAGAAAAGGAAAGCCTCCGGCGTGTCTGTGACCTCTGAGAACATATCTATGTAGTCCCTGAGAAAGCTCTTTTCGGGAATAGCTTCTTTGAGAAGTTTATCCAACTTATCCTGGTCAATGCCCTCCATTTTATCCTCTGAAACTACTTGAGGGGACACTTTTTTCTTTTCCTTCTTTCGGGGAGGTTTTTCCTCTAAAGACAGAAATCGCTCCTTGTCATCTTCCAGTCTCTTTTCTGTCTCTCTCTTTTGCTTCTCCCAGGCAGCCTTGGCCTTGCCTATGGTCATAGCCAGGTATTGTGCTTTGGCTTCCCTTCCCTTTCCCGACTCGGATTCTCTCAGGATCGATACAAGCTCGCTATCGGTGAATCCAAAGGGCATAAGAAGGTTTGACAAGGCCATATCGTAACCGCTCCTGGTCTCATCCTTCAAATCCTTCCTCTTACCCTTCCAGGTAGCCTTGATTTTCGTATTCTCATCCAGGATCTTCCAGAATCTATCGGGAATGTTACCGGCAATATCTTGGTCAATTTCTACTCTCTCTATTTCGTTGCTCATTGCTCGTTTGAACCTTGCTAGAAATTGCCCTTTCAGGCTATACCTTATTTGAGGCTCGAATTTGCTAATTGTTACTGCTAAGATATTCTTAGGATCCTTCAGATTTTTGGTTCCCGGGACTCTCAGGACCCGGCAAAGGTCAATTCCCTTATCCCCCTTTAGTTCCTCAGCCAAACCCCTGTTGTAGCCCTTCAGCCTCAGAATATCCTTTGGGCTGTCTATATCTTCCGGCTTGTCAAAGAGCCAATAAACTTGAAATCCGTGTCCACTATCTATCACAATAGAAGGCTTTGGCTGAAAAGACTCTAGAGTTTTAATCCTTTCTTCCCGGGTAGGATCATCAGGTTTTTGCTCCCAGGCACAATCAAGATCTACCCACAGGCAATTCAACTGCTTGACGTTCTCCTCTTTTCCCTTTTCTATTGTTCTCGGGCACACCCCGAAATAAGTATTTACTCTTTGAAAGTAGGGTTTTTTCAGCTCAAAGAGCAGTCTATTGACCTCTGATGTCTCATACCAGAATTGCTTAAT
>WJOQ01000059.1 GCA_009618505.1 Clostridia bacterium
ATGATAGGTTACGGGATTAAAGAAGAGGAAAATATGTGCAGATTGCTCTTAAGTTTACTTAGCTATAGGTTTATAAAATAAATCTTAAAAAATAACGGTAAGTTAACCAACCAGGAAGAAGAAAGGAGCTTAGAGATGATTCTAAAATCGGGAGAACAAAAAAGAAGAGAGGAAAAAGTTATAGTTAAGCAGTTTAGCTGGGTTGAGTACTCTGAGAGAGCCTTACAAGGAGAGGGGAATCTTTTCTTAACTACTCAAAGACTGATTCTGGAAAGAAGCTCAAAAGGTAAAGCAATAACCTTATTTGAGTTCCCCTTTGAGGCGATTGACCAGGTGAGAATAGAGGGATTCATAAATAAAGTTGTATTGCTAAGGGTTCTTCTAAATCAGATAAGCTCCAAAGTTAAGGGAATAGACTTTTCCAACAAAAAAGGATTTGCCAATATCAAGATTAAGGTAGATGATCCAAAGGGATTTGCTGAAGAAATAAGAATCAGAAGTAAAAAAGGGGAGAAACAGAGCTAAAGGAATAGTTTCATTTTTGCGTTAACCTTACACAAAACCTTTTATGTAGGGTAGTAATTTCGCTTTATGTTGACAAAGGCGAAAACTTGTACCTCTTCACTCCCTCCAAACTAGTCAAAAAACATACCGGATCGTCAGATATGTTTCTCCACATCACCTCCAATAATTTATTTTTTAGGAAATTTAGACTGGTTTAAGGCGGGCACCAAAGGCGAGGTCTTTAAGCTGTTAATCTCTGTAGTGTATAATTGTAAAGAGATTAAAGGAAGAATAGTTTTCCTATAGTCTCCTTTCAAATTCAAGGGATTGTCTCGCCCATAATAGGGTAGGTATTGCTTTTTTTCCGTCTTTACCCCTTATAGATTATTAGTAAAGATAGAATCTTTTCAAATTACTTTTCTCCCTTCAACTCCCTTACCAAAAACTTCTCATTTTAATCTATTTTTCCCTGAGCTTCCAAGATCACCGTCTACTTTCAATTTTTCAGAATGGAGGAAGGGGGGGTTGACAATAGAGAGAAGTTGTTGTATAATATAACAACAATGTTAGCCAATGTCTTTTTCCCTCTTCCTTCCTGTGGGGGGAGGGGAGAAGGTGACGGGGCAAAGGGGAGCAGGCTGTCAGTCCTAATTGTCATTGCGAAGCCGAAGCAATCTAATGACAGAAAAGGAGAAGTGACTGTGATTAATTCGTTAGACCGTGCCTTAAGAATATTGGAAATTCTTGGCAATTCAGATAATAATATAGGCGTTAGCGAGTTAGGCCGGAAATTAGACGTTGACAAGAGCACAGCTTATCGTCTCCTTGCTACTTTATCCGCTCGAGGCTATGTAGAACAGGAGCCAGAGACAAAGAAATACACATTAGGTTTGAAGATAGTGGAGTTGAGCAGCAAGGTTCTAGATAAATTAGAGTTACGTAATGTAGCGAAACCCTTCATGAAGAAGCTGGTGCAGCAGACTGATGAGACAGTCCATCTGGCTACTCTGGATTTGGGAAACGTCGTTTGTATTGACCAGGAAGAGACTCCCTCTATGATTAATGTAAACATGGCTGTGGGAAGAGAGGCTCCTGGCCACTGTACATCTATTGGGAAAGTTCTTTGGGCTTATTTAAAAGAGGAGGAGTTAGACTATATCCTGAAGAAAAAAGTGCTTACTCGCTGTACAGCTAGAACCATCACCTCTATTCCGGAATTAAAGCTCCATCTAAGTAAAGTGAAAGAGCAGGGTTATGCCCTTGATGATGAGGAATTTACCATAGGGGTAAGGTGTATAGCTGTTCCGGTGTGGAACTATAAAAATAAAGTCATAGCCTCATTGGGTGTGTCGGGATTAGCTGTAAATGTTAGCCTGGATAAAGTTGCGGAGTTGGTTAAGATTACTATGGAGGTAAGAGATAGGCTTTGTTTGAAATTGGGCCATAAGAAATAGCATTATTTTTTTCTCTGTACTGCGAACGACGTTATATAATAAGAAACACTCATAAAGTAGTAGTTGGCCAGTAAAGCTAAAACTTAAGGTTTTTCAAAGTATCTCAAGGTTTTTTTTCGGAGAAAAGCGATGATGGAGATATTGGAAGAGCTTGAGCCAAAAATCAAAGTAATTGCCCGTACGATAACGTATAATAGGGAAGACCAAAAGGATTTACTCCAAGAAATGTGTTTACATGTGTTTGAAGAAAGGAATATGCTAAGAGACAAGACTAAAGCTTATATCCTCCGGTCATGTTACTTTCATGCCAAGCATTACATTAATGAAGGTAAAAGTATAGATAGCAAAAGAAGAGATGGTACTCGCGTTGTGAGCTTGTATCAGGAAAATGATAAAGGTGAAGAGGAAATGTTATCGATTCCTGGCAGTCTTCCTTCACCAGAGGATGTAGCGATAACTAACATTATGATAGAGGAAATAAGTAGTCTTTTATCCGAAGTTCAAAAATATATACTTGAGCTACTGCTTCAGGGATACACATCCGCAGAAATATCCAGGGTCAAAAAGACAAGTAGGGCTGCGATTAGCAAGAATCTAAAGAATATCAGGAGGAAGATCTCAATATACTTAGCTGGTTAGCAATTAGCTGAGTTTTTTGTTCTATAAGTACAAATCCATTTTTTTATAAATGAAAATTGTATCTATTCAGCCTTATTTCGTAAATACTCAGTGAAACACCTCATTGCGAGCTCCGAAGGGGCGTGGAAGATTGCCACGTCGCTATCGCTCCTCGCAATGGGCATAATACTCAAAAAGTGTTGCTATTTTTAAGATAACAGTACCATTTTAAGTAATGAATTTTGTGCATTTGGGCTAGTCCATGAGGCTTAGTATTGAAAGACCCACAGTATTGACAATACTTTTTTTATCATGATAAGCATCCTTTTATCAAACCGTTTTGGTAATCTAATACAAAATAAGGCTTATCTTCAATGATATCATATGTTTACAATTTTTACCAGCAACACTTTTTGAGTATTATGCCCGCAATGACAAATAAATGTACTATGGTTGAATAGATACATTAAAATCAGTTATTTACATTAAGGGATAGAAAACATAAAGGAGTAGAGGTGACACAGATTAAGAATTACATAAATGGAGAATGGGTCGAGCCCAGTGGAACTGAGGTTGTAGATGTAGAAAATCCGGCTACAGGTGAGGTCTTAGCTCAATTTCGTACATCAACTAGCGAAGATGCAAAAGAGGCTATAAAAAAAGCCAAAGATGCTTTTAAAGAATGGAGAAAAGTCCCCGTAGTGGAAAGGTCTAGATTCCTCTTTAAATTCTATGACCTACTCAAAGAAAACTGGGAAGAATTGGCCAGAACTATTACTATGGAGCATGGGAAGGAATACCCAGCCGCCTATGGCGAAATGAGACGCACAATTGAAATGGTAGAGGCTGCCTGCGGAACTCCTTCACTAATGAAGGGAGAGTTTTCTGAGAATGTTGCCGAAGGAATAGACGAGTACTCGATTCGAGTGCCCATAGGTGTCTTTGCTATGCTCCCACCCTTTAATTTTCCAGCTATGGTTCCTCTCTGGTTTATGCCCTGGGCTGTTGCCTGTGGAAATACCTACATTATAAAGCCAGCCCCTCAGGTTCCTCTTACCCAAAGTAAGATATTTGAACTGATAGACAAAGCTGGATTTCCCAAAGGTGTGATTAATTTAGTTGGCAATGGGGAGGGGGTTGCTGATGAACTTCTAGAGAATAAAGACATAGCTGGTATTTCCTCTGTTACCTCTACTAAGGTTGCCAAAGAAATCTATCGAAGAGCAGCCAAAAATGGCAAAAGAGCTCAATGCCACGCCGGAGCTAATAATTTCTTAATAGTAATGCCAGATGTTAATTTGGATAAGGCGATACCCAATATGATGGGCTCATGCTTTGGCAATAGTGGACAACGGTGTCTGGCTGGTTCCATTGTCTTCGGGGTAGGTCATATCTATAAACAATTAAAAGAAAAATTCCTTGAAGCAGCTTCCGCTCTTAAGGTAGGTTATGGACTTGAAAAGGGCATAGACATGGGTCCGGTTATCTCGAAAGAAGCCTTGAGCAAACTTCATAATGATATCCAAAAAGCTATTGATGAAGGGGCAAGACTCATCCTTGATGGAAGAGAAGTAGAGGTGGAAGGATATCCAAAGGGATATTTCCTTGGCTCCACTATTTTTGAAGATGCTGAGCCAGGAATGGATATTTTTGATGAGGAAGTTTTTGGCCCAGTAGTCTGTCTTAAAAAAGTAAAGGACCTTAACGAAGCTATTAATCTGGCTAATTCTAGCAGGTTCGGTAATGCTGTATCTATCTATACCGAGAATGGCAAATGGGCACGTGAATTTCAAAGTAGAATTGAATGTGGCAATATTGGCATTAATGTAGGAGTAGTTGCTCCCATGGCTTTTTACCCATTTGCTGGAATGAAGGATTCATTCTTCGGAGATCTGCACGGCCAGGGACAAGATGCTATTGATTTCTTTACCCACAAAAAAGTGGTAATTTCCAGATGGTGGTGAATGAGAAGATTATGGCATATCATTCTGAGAAGTTAATAAATGGGTTGAACGAAAAAGCGCGACAGCTTCGATTAGATGCTTTAAAGATGATTCATAGAAGAGGACAGGGACATCCCGGAGGGTCCTTATCGGCAGCAGAAATTATGACTGCTCTATTTTTTCATCATATGCAAATCGATTCTACTCGTCCTGATTGGCCCGAGCGTGACCGTTTTATCTTGAGCAAAGGGCACGCCTGTGCCATTCTTTACCCGGCCCTGGCTCGCCGCGGCTATTTTTCACTGGAGGAGCTTAGCAGGTGGGGACACCTTGGTAGTTTTCTACAAGGGCATCCCGATAGGTTGAAGACACCCGGGGTGGAGATGACCGCTGGATTTCTAGGGCATGGACTTCCTATTGGTGTTGGACTGTGCCTGGCGGCTCGCCTCAAAGGGCTGAGCTATCATACTTATATCCTCTTAGGAGATGGAGAATGCCAGTGTGGTGTTCTTTGGGAGGGGGCAATGACTGCCGCCAAGTACAAATTATCGAACTTGATCGTAATTGTGGATTATAATGATGTTCAATTGGATGGTCCAGTGCACGAGATTATGCCCCTGGAGCCATTAGTAGAGAAGTGGAAATCCTTTAATTTCGCTACAGTAGAGATTAATGGTCATAATATGAGAGAGGTTATAGAGGCATTGGATATGGCCAAAGAAATTCATAGTCAGCCAACCGTAATCATAGCTCATACCACTAAGGGGAAAGGGGTCTCCTTTATGGAGAATAAGGCAGAATGGCATGGTCTCGCCCCCAATGATGCTCAGTATGCTCAGGCAGTAGCTGAATTAAAAGGAAAAAGAAGAGATGACTGAGAGAGTATCTGTTCGCAAGGCTTATGGACAGGCGCTAGCTAAGTATGGTGCTATTAATACAGATGTGGTGGTAATAGTGGCCGATGTTTCCTCTTCAGTGATGACCAATTACTTTGCTGAAAAATTCCCGCAGCGCTTTTTTAATGTAGGAATCCAAGAGGCTGGAATGGTTGATACTGCTGTTGGTTTTGCTCTTGCCGGGATGGTTCCCTTTGTTAATACTTTTGCTGGCCTATTTTTACGGGCGGTGGAGCAAATTAGAACCTGTGTAGCTTATGCCAGAACAAATGTAAAGCTAGTGGGGAGCTACGCAGGGCTATCAGATTTCAAAGATGGTCCAACTCACCATTCCATTATAGACCTTGCTATTATGCGCTCTATGCCTGATATGGCAGTGATAGTACCAGCCGATGCAACCGAAGTTGAAAAGATGGTGCCGGCTGTGGCTGAATATGACGGACCGGTATATTTACGTATTAGTCGAACAGATATGCCGGTAGTATTCGATGAGAAACACGAGGTGGAGATTGGAAAAGGAGTAGTTGTCCGTGATGGTAGCGATGTGACTCTCATTAGCAGCGGAATAATGGTATCCCGCTGTGTAGAGGCAGCAGAGCTTCTGGGCGATGAGAGGATGGATGCGGGAGTGGTGAATATGCATACCCTCAAGCCCTTAGATGTTTCTATGGTAAAAGAGGCAGCTGAAACAGGAGCTATTGTTACCGCAGAAGAACACTCCATCATTGGTGGCTTGGGCAGTGCAGTGGCAGAAGTAGTCGCTGCTCAATGTCCGGTGCCTCTTGAACGAGTAGGCATTGCTGATACATTCACTGAGACGGCTTTAGACCCTGAGTCATTATTGGACTACTATGGTATGGCAGTAAAAGATATCGTTAAGGCAGCTCGACGTGCCACAAAACGTAAGGGGAAGAATATATGAAATTAACTGGAGGAGAAATAGTCAGAGAATATCTTATAAAAGAGAAAGTTCCTTATTTTATAGGTATTCCCGGGCATGGATGTTTAGGATTAGTTGATGCTTTTAAAGGGAAAGAAGATAATATCAAGGTTCTCCAGGTAAGGCATGAGCAAAGTGCAGCTCATCTTGCCGATGGTCATTATCGGGCCTCAGGCAGACCTTTAGCCATCTTTACCTCCATCGGTCCGGGAGCAATTAATACTGCAGTGGGAGTGGCTACTTCCTATGTGGATTCTACTGCCATGCTCGTTATTACCGGGGATACCCATACCTATATGTTTGGCCGGGGAGTACTTCAGGAAATCGAAAGACAGCATAACTCTAATTTTCCTCGCATACTTGAACCTATTGTTAAGCGATACTGGCAAGTGAATCGAGTCAGTCAGCTTCCTCACATTATGCAAAGGGCTTTTAACTACATGCTTACTGGCAGACCCGGGCCAGTGCTTATTGATCTACCTATGGATGTACAAAGCGAGGCTGGTGAAGTAGAAATTCCCGAGCCTTCCAGACATAATCCTCCAGGACGAATGTCAGCAAGTTCAAAGGAGATAGAAAAAGCGGCTGGTCTTTTGTTTAATGCCAAAAGGCCGGTTATTTTAGCAGGAGGTGGAGTGATAACCTCAGGTGCCTGGAATGAACTAAAGGAGCTGGCAGAATTCCTAGGAGCCGCTGTTATCACTACCATGATGGGAAAAGGAGCCTTTCCCGAAGACCATCCTCTATATGCCTGGCACGCTGGCTCTAAAGGAACTACCTGTGGAAATAAATTAGCTAGCTCAAGTGATGTTCTCCTGGCCGTGGGTTGCCGATTTGCTGATGAGACTGCCTGTTCTTATCGAAAAGGAGTAGCCTTTTCTATTCCTCCCACAAAGCTAATCCAGATTGATTTGGACCCTAATGAGATTGGCAAAAACTATCCGGTAGAGGCAGGAATTATTGGCGATGCCAGGGAGACCCTTGGACAAATTTCGAAAGTATTACGAGAGAATAAAAAGAGAAAAGGAGGTAGAGAAAGCGCTTACTTCAATGAAATTCAGAGGTTGAAAAAAGAATGGTTTGCCTCTTTAAAGAAATTTCAGAATCCCAACAAGGTTCCTATAACTGTGTCTTGTTTCTTAACGGAATTAAGAGAGTTTTTGGAGCGTGATGCCTTTGTGGTTTCTTCTTCAGGAAATGCTCAAGCTCAGATTCTACAGGAGTTTCCATTTTATGAGCCTAAGACTTTCATCACCAGTGGAGGCTTTTCCACTATGGGTTTTAGTCTTCCCGCGGCATTGGGAGTGAAACTAGCTCATCCAGAGCGTCAGGTTATAGCCATAGTGGGAGATGGGGATTTCCTGATGACCATACAGGAACTGGCTACTGCGGTTCAATACAATATTCCCGTAGTAACAGTGGTACTAAACAATGTCGGCTGGCAGTCTATCAAGGACCTTCAGATTGCCGCCTACGGAGAAGACAGAGTAATGGCTACTGATTTTGTCAGGGATAACGGTGACTTATATACTCCAGACTTTACCGCTATTGCCAAAGGGTTTGGTGTATATGCCAAGAAAATAGAAAGACCAAGCGAGGTCAAAGATGCCTTGAAGGAAGCCTTTGCCTCAGGAAAGCCAGCCGTGATTGAGGCAATGGCCAATCGCCAGCAAGCATATTCGGGGGTAGTTGCCGGCTGGTGGGATGTGCCAATACCTGCTTATTTATCTGAGCGAAGGGCAAAATATGAGAGGGAGAAAGCCGAGGAAAGGCTTATATGATTTACATAGGTGATTTTAAGAAGGACAAGGAAGGCGTGGAGATCGTTAGAGAAAATGGGAATAAAGATTAGAAAGCTTTTGAATAAGTTATTTAACGGCCTATAATTGCTTTTAAATTTAAATAGGGAGAGAAGTCAATGAAGGTAGTTGTCACCGGAGGAAGCGGGAATGTAGGAAGATATGTAGTGGATGAGTTAAAGAAGTTTCACCATGAGGTTACTGTCTTTGATGTTAAAGAGCCAAAGGACAAAGATATTGCTTTTGTCAAGGGAGATATGTTAAAAATTGATGATTGCCGAAAGGCCTTTGAAGGAGCAGAGGCTATAGTTCACTTAGCCGCTATTCCACATCCATTGAATGATCCACCAGAAAGAGTATTCAATACAAATGTTGCCGGTATATTTAGTGTTCATCAAGCAGCCGCTGATTTAGGAATAAAAAAAGTAGTTCATGCCAGCAGCGACTCCTCATATGGATTTGGCTTTTTAAGAGCCGGAGATTTTCTTTTGCCTGAGTATCTTCCCTTAGATGAGGATCATCCCCAAAGGCCAGCAGATTGCTATGGTTTGAGTAAGAAAGTAGGTGAGGATATTGCGAAGAGCTTTACCAAACGATACGGAATGAGGACCATTACCTTAAGAATATGTATGGTGTTCTTCCCTGAGCTTATGGACTCCTATAAATCTAACATAGAAAAAGGAAAGGGATGGCTTTGGTATAATGATGTCAGGGATGTAGCCCAAGCATTTCGTCTTGCCCTTGAGGCAAAGGAGTTAAAGAACTATGAGGTGTTTTGTATTTGTGCAGCAGATAATGGGAGTAAATTTGGGAGTATAGAATTAGCAAAAAAGTTTTTCTCTGATAAGATTATCTTAAAAAGAGTTATAAAGGGAAGACAATCTTTGTATGACTGGAGTAAAGCTAAGGCATTATTAGCATATCAACCACATTACACTTTGCAAAGCTTTATTCCCAGTATATCCAGTATATAGAGTGTAGTGGTTAATCGCTCCGTTGGAGTACAGTAGCTTGCTACTAGGAGTTTGTAGTGGTTGAGCTTGCTCGATATAATGAGCAAAGCAAGGTTTGCTACTCCGTAAATAGAGGGGACTCTGGTAGCCGCAACTTTTAAGTTGCGTAAGAGAAGGCTAACGCATAAAAGCGCAGGCTAAAGCCTGCGACTACCAGTTACCAAAAGAAACAATTACTTTTGACACTACCATAGTTTATAGAGAGAGAAGATATGAAAATTGCGGTAATTAACGAAACCAGTGCCGGTGATAAAAATAAGGATATTATATCTGCCTTAGAGGGGTTTGGTCATGAAATTTTCAATGTGGGTATGAAAGAAACTGGTGGAGATCCTGAACTTACCTATATTGATACAGGTTTTCTGGGGGCTCTTCTTTTAAATACAAAAAGAGTTGATTTCGTTATAGGGGGGTGTGGAACGGGTCAGGGCTTTTTAAACTCTGTAATGCAGTACCCAGGGGTTTTCTGCGGTCATATATTAACTCCACTTGATGCGTGGCTTTTTACCCAGATAAATGGAGGAAACTGTATATCACTTGCCCTGAGCCAGGGTTATGGTTGGGCAGGGGAGGTAAATTTAAAATTCATCTTTGAGAAGTTATTTAGTGTAGAACCTGGATGTGGGTATCCTGAGCATAGAAAGGTATCCCAGCAACAAAGTAGAAGGACTTTAATTAATATATCACAAAGAGTTCATCTTCCCTTTGAGGTCATAGTTGAAAAAATGGATGAGGATATTGTGAAAAAAGTCCTAAAATTTCCCGCAGTGTGGGACTTATTGGATGTAGAAAGTATTGAAGATGACAGACTCCGAGACGTTTTGATGAAGAGGCATAAGGGATAGATGTTTGGATAAAATAGCCCTGAAAATTGTGATTAAAAAAGGTTAACAATTGGGGTAAATTTTGGGTTCCTTAACAAGGGAAAACTGAAAATAAGTTCGGAGGAGGTGGTAGATTAGGAATAAGAAAAATTTTCCGAAAAAGAGGGGTATTGAGAGATTGATTTCTTTGTATAGGAAATCGGGAGAGAAGTAAATAATATATTTGAGGAGATAAAAATGGTGCGAAAGTTAGTGGTAGTATTATTAAGTGGGATAATATGCTCGTTGACAGTAACGTCAGCGCTAGCGGTAAAGTATAATGAAGCGCCTATGCTCAAGGTGAAGGTAGCGGCAGGTGAGCTTCCTCCGGTAGAGGAAAGACTTCCCGAAGAGCCTTTAGTAATGAAGCCAAAAGAGATTGGACAGTATGGAGGAACAGGCAGATTTGTTGCTATGGAGATCGGTGAATGTAATGGTGTGACTTTTGCAAATTTTGAACCTATGCTCCGACCCACTCGTGATTTCAAAGAGATACGAGCCAATATAGTTAAAAAGTGGAGTTTATCCAAGGACAACAAGACCCTTACCCTATATCTGAGAAAAGGAATAAAATGGTCAGATGGTGTGCCTTTTACTGCTAATGACATAATGTTCTGGTATGAAGATATGACATTAAATGATGAGCTTACCCCTGTTAAACCTAAAATTTGGTCGCCCGGTGGGAAACTAATGAGTGTGGAAAAGGTAGATGATTATACAGTCCGTTTACATTTTGCTGTACCTTATCCACCCTCGGTTGGTTTATTAACGGCGCACGTTCAGTCAATACAAAATGGTTTGTACGCTCCTAAACACTATCTGAAAGAGTTTCATATAAAGTATAATCCCAAGGCAAATGAGTTAGCAAAAGAGGAAGGTCATGATTACTGGTATCAGTTGTTTTGGGATCATGCGGATGTATGGGCAGGACGAAGGGATGTTAATTTACCCGTTCTCTCGCCCTGGATACTGAAAAAAAGGACAGTTGATCGGAAAATTTTTGAGCGAAACCCCTATTATTTCAAGGTAGATAATGACGGCAATCAGCTTCCCTATCTTGATAAGGTAACTACCTCTATAGTTGCGAGCGAAGAAACGCTTAAGCTGAAAATGTTAAGTGGTGAGGTAGATTTTGAAGGTTACAAATTGGGCCCACATGACCTTCCGCTACTTATGGAGAACAGAGAAAAGGGTGATTATCATATTCTTTTATGGCCAACTGGACAAATGGCAGACCCTGGGCTTGCATTCAATTGGAACCACAAAGATCCAGTTTTACGAAAAATTTTCCGAGGCGTTAGATTTAGGCGAGCGATGTCCCTGGCTATCAATCGTGATGAGATAAATCAAGTTGCTTACCTTGGATTAGCCGAGCCTCGTGCCCTGGAAGTTTTCCCCTACTGGAGCTTTTACGATGAAAAGCGAGCAAAAGCCTATACGGATCATAATCCTGAAAAAGCTAATAGACTTCTAGATGAGATGGGCTTAAAATGGGATGCCAATCACGAATATCGTCTAAGACCGGATGGTAAGACCTTATCTCTAAAACTTGAGGGAATTCCCTTGGTGGAGGGCCGACCATTTACCGTCATTGGAGAGCTGATAAAAGATTACTGGAAGGACGTCGGAATTAAGCTATCTGTAAAAACAATAGAGAGAAGCTTGTTTGAGCAGCGTTTGAATGCAGGTGAACATGACATAGGTATTTGGGCTGCAGGGGGCGGCTACGGTCTGGAGAGCGTTGTGCAAGCATGGCCTGAGCACTTCGTCTTCGATCACTGGTCGCTGGGTATAGCTCCCGAATGGAATCGATGGAATAAGTCAGGAGGAAAACTTGGCGAGGAGCCACCAGAGGATGTAAAGGATTATTTGAAATTGTGGGATGAGGTAATGGAGATGCGTGTGGGTACACAGGAGTATTTAGACACTATGAAAAAGGCATTCGATTACTGGTCAGAACAGGTCTTTGTAGTTAGTTTAGTAGGTTTAACTAAGAACCCAATTTTGGTAAAGAATAATCTGTACAATATTCCTGAAGAAGTCGTATTCCAGTGGGCAGGTCTCTTTAGCAAGGTTACCGACCCAGAAACTTGGTTCTTCAAGAAATAGTGAGGATTGAGGATTAAGAAAAAGAGGATATCTACCTGGTCCTTTCAGGTAGATATCCTCAATATTTTGATACTTAACAGATAATAGGGAAAATGATATGTTGTTTTATGTTATCCGTCGGCTTCTTTATATGGTTGTTGTCTTATTTGTAGTATCTATCGTTGCATTTATTATTATTCAAATTCCCCCAGGCGATTACTTAACTTCTTATATAATGCGTCTAAGAGCACAGGGCACCCGGGTTGATGAGGCCCAGGTCGCCGCATTGAAAAAGAGATACGATCTGGATTTACCGCTGCCCCTTCAGTATTTCAAGTGGATAGGAAAGATGTTTCATGGAGATCTTGGAAGATCCTTTAAGTGGAATCAGCCAGTAAGTGAGTTAATAGGAGAGAGACTTGCATTAACGGTAACAATATCCCTCTTTACTCTCATTTTCACTTATTTAGTGGCTGTGCCCATAGGGATTTACTCGGCTACTCATCAGTACACTATTGGCGATTATACCTTTACTGTTGTTGGTTTTGCTGGCCTGGCAACCCCTAATTTTCTTTTTGCATTAATATTGATGTTTCTTTTCTTCAAATATTTTGGTCTTAGCGTAGGCGGTCTTTTCTCTCCCCAATACGTAGATGCAACCTGGAGCACAGGTAAATTTGTCGATATGTTGAAACATCTTCCTATTCCCATAATTGTTATCGGCACGGCTGGCACAGCAGGGCTTATACGTGTTATGCGAGGTTGTCTTTTGGATGAGCTTATGAAACAGTATGTTATTACCGCCCGAGCCAAGGGTGTTACAGAGAGAACCCTTCTATTTAAGTACCCGGTAAGGGTAGCTATTAATCCCATAATTAGCACCATAGGCTGGGTTCTTCCTGGGATTGTCTCCGGGGAAACTATTACCGCTATAGTGCTCAGCCTTCCTACTACAGGACCTCTACTTTTCGCGGCACTAATGAGTCAGGATATGTATTTAGCTGCGAGCACCATTATGTTCTTGACCTTCTTGACGATAATAGGAACCTTTGTCTCTGATCTCCTTTTGCTTTGGATGGACCCCCGTATTCGGTATGAGAAGCAGGCACAGTTTTAAGCGATGAGAACAAAAAAAGAGGAAATTAGCGCTGAAGAAAAGCTTTATGTAGCCTCACAATGGCAGCTTATGTGGCGAAAGTTTGTAAAACATAAGTTGGCTATCTTTGGAGGCGGTATATTGGCTATTTTTTATCTTGTAGCTATATTTTGTGAGTTTTTTTCTGTCTATGATCCATATAAACGTTACACGAAGTATATTTATTGCCCCCCCTCAAGAATTCATTTCTTCGATGAGAAGGGGTTTCACTTTCGTCCCTTTGTCTACAGCATAAAGAGAAAGATCAACTTGGAGACCTTTCGCAAGACATATACGGAGGATAAGGTTAAGAAATATCCCATTTATTTTTTTATTCACAGCGATAAATACAAGTTGTGGAACTTATTTAAAATGGACGTTCACCTCTTTGGGGTAAGAGAGGGAGGAATGTTCTTATTTGGAACGGACATCTTGGGTAGAGATTTATTCTCTCGTAATCTCTACGCTGCTCGCATTTCCTTATCCATAGGTTTGATAGGGGTAGCTTTAAGTTTTGTTTTAGGAATTATTTTGGGAGGAATCTCTGGATATTATGGAGGGGGAGCTGATATGATCATTCAAAGAATTATAGAGTTTTTAATCTCCATACCCACTATTCCTCTCTGGATGGCCTTAGCGGCAGCTCTACCGGCAGATTGGTCGCCGATCAAGGCTTACTTTGGTATCACCATTATCCTTTCTGTTGTGGGTTGGTGTGGCTTAGCCCGGGTGGTAAGGGGGAAATTCCTAGAATTAAGAGAGGAGGATTTTGCCATGGCGGCTAAAATCGCCGGGGCAACTCAAAAAAGGGTAATAGCGAAACATCTTCTTCCCTCATTTTTAAGCTATCTTATAGTGAGTTTGACCTTATCTATACCAGGGATGATCTTAGGCGAGACCTCCTTGAGCTTTTTAGGTTTAGGGCTTCGACCTCCAGTAATAAGCTGGGGGGTTCTTTTGAAGGAGTCACAAAAGGTACAAACTGTTGCCCTTCACCCCTGGCTTTTAATTCCGGGTTTTTTTGTCATCATCACCGTTTTAGCCTTTAGCTTCCTGGGAGATGGTCTTCGTGACGCAGCTGATCCATATAAGTGAAGCTTTAAGGAGCAGTATTTTCCCCTCAACGATTTTATCAGTAAGGCAAGCTCTCGCTTTACGAAAAATTGCCGCTGGATGTTACTTCCTTTGACTGGCCTGCCTGAACCTATACCTAAAGCAAAGTTCAGGCTTTTTTTACTGGAGCAATTTAAGTTATAACCTGCATTCTGCAAAAAGATGAAGAAGATCATCTCTCAAAATAGAGAACCCTGTATTCACGAGGATATTGTAAGATAAAGCAATAATCGACGTTTAAAATGTAGTCGTAAAAAATAAAAATATGATCCTTTATTTATCGTAACTTGCAACATTTTTCCGGAGGGTAGATTATAATGAAAAATATTGGGGGGAGGTAGAATTTATGAAGTTTTTCATCTGTTTAAATCATTCGACAATTATGACTACGCCATTAGAAAAGGCAGTTTTAACTGCAGAGAAAGCAGGATTTGATGGGTTTGATTTATGGAGACAGAATTTGGAAGAGTATCTCAAGGGTAAAAACGTTAAAGAATTGGCTAAATTATTTAACTCTCTTAGGATTAAACCAGTTTGCCTTACGGGGATAGGAGACTTTATGCAGACGACTCCAGATGAATTTGAGAAAACAAAAAAGAGGATAATTTCGCTTTTTGAGGTACTGAAGGAACTTGGGGTAAATATAGTGGTGATAAACCAGGCTAACATGCGCTGGGATTATCAGGATTCTCTTAAAATAGCGGTTGAGAGAGTTCAACAGCTGTCTGAAGTGGCTATAGAATATGATATAAAACTCGCCTTAGAATATTTGGGTTTTTCAGACTTTATAAGTTGCATGAAAAGGGCTCTAATTCTCTACAATGAAGTAAAATCTGAAAACGCAGGACTTTTGGTGGATACCTATCATATGTACAAAGCAGGAGATCAATTAAATGAACTTGAGGAAATTCCTTATGGTTCTGTCTTTTTTGTACACATAGCAAATGTCTTGGATATCCCAAGAGCGGAAATTACCGATGCACAAAGGGAATATCCCTCCGAAGGTAAGTTAGATCTTTTGCCTGTTTTAAAGTTGTTGAAAAGCAAAGGGTATAGTGGTTATCTTTCTATAGAGCTATTTAGAAAGAATTACTGGAAAGAAGATCCCCTTAAAGTGGCAAGATTAGCGAGAGAAAGTACCGTTAATCTTATCAATGGTGTTTAACATAGTAAAAATTCTACATGCAAAGAGGGAAGAGGAATGCAAAAGAACAGTTCTGAAGTGATAAAAGTAGGAATTATTGGAGCAGGAAAACTGCTAAGTTCGTTCATATTCTTGGATATCAGAAGTGCAGCAATGTCGAAGTAGATAGAAATTTTTTTCTGAAAAGTGAATCTAATACAGGGAGGTTTAGCATATGGTTAACAACAGAAAACTTGCCTTTATGGCGTCACTGGATTTTAGTTCCTGGGAGCCGAAGAGAGTTTTAGAGTCCTTATCCAATCTTGGATATGATGGGGTAGGATGGACACTTGCCCACTTTAATCCTAAAAGTAGGTCCAGAAGAGAGTTAAAGGAGCTTGTAAACTTGACCAAGAGCTATAATTTAGCAATTTCGGAGATAGTGGTTCAACAAGATGTAGTTAGCCTGGATGAAAAGTTAAGGAAGGATAGAATTGATCTGGTGAAGGAATGTATTGTAGCTGCTGGCGAGGTGGGAATAGAAGTTGTAAATCTTTTCTCTGGCCCTGCCCCCTGGGATCCAAATGCTCCGAGAATTCCTGATGATATATCGGAGGGAAAGGCGTGGGAGCAGGTTTTAGAGGCTTACGATGAGTTTGTTAATTTAGCGGAAAAATACAAAGTTTATCTTGCCGTAGAGGCCGTTTTTGGGCATCTCTGCCATGACTACTATACCACCAGAGAGCTCATAAATAGCTTTAATTCGGAATATTTAGGGATAAATATGGATCCTTCTCATTATGTTCTCTATGGAAATGACATTTCCTGGGTGGTGAAGAGGTGGGGCGAGAAGATAAAGCATGTTCACCTGAAGGATGTAATCGGCACCCCAGGAGTAAATGGTAAGGATTTTATGTTCCCCTTATTAGGAGAAGGAATGATAGATTGGAAGGTCTTTCTTAAGGCGCTGGATGAAATTGGATACAATGGATTTCTTTCCGTTGAGTTTGAGTCCTTTAAATATTACCGCAGTGTCCTAAAGAATGATCCGGCCAAAGCCGCAGAAATCTCGATGGAGCAGATAAAAGAATTGACTAAATTATAATGGAGACAATAAAGAATACTCCTTTTCTCTTAAATTATTTCCCATCCTTAAGATTCTATGTTGATACGGCTCATTATATATTAATAGGTTCAATTGGGGTGGTAAAGAAATTCGGACATAGGATTGGGTATATACATCTTAAAGACTACTTTCAGCCAAAAGGAGAGAAGAAAAGAGAATGGAGTTTAGGTAATTTTGTAGAATTGGGGAAAGGAAATATTGGGTTGGATTTCTAGGTTTTTCTGAAAATATTAGAAGAAATAGGATATAAAAGATGGATTACCGGGGAACTTGACCGGCCTAAAAAACACCTTTTGAAAGTGCTAAAATAAGCAGAAAGTATTTGAAAAGTATCGGCAAATAAAGTTTAATGTCTACTGAGGCAGCTTCTGGAAAGCGTCTTCACCAAATTTCTCCAGGCAATGGTTCTTTCTTTCGAATAGAATAAGCTTTAGCTAGATTACGGCAAAGCTACATTTTTTACAAAGACTGAGCTGATTTAAGAACTCCCTTTTTCTACGGAAAAGTGGATAAAGAATCTGGAAATAAGAGGTAGGTTGGGAGAGAAAGAATAGAAGTTGGATAAAAAAGGTGAATATCGGAAGGATTTTACTTATCTCAGCAGCTCTTTGACAAAATAAAAAATATCCCTGCATAGAGAGAGAAGAAAGAGACTAAAACCACCAAACTATCTGAAGGGATTGGTATTAGGGAGGAGACCTTTTCCCTGGATTAAAGAAAGAATAAAAGCTAGCACCATGGGAGCTTCTAGTTTTTTCTTGTAGGATTTATCCCATGTCTTTAAATACTTCATAAGGTTAAGGGTAATTCCTATAACAAAGGACATCACCCGCTTTAAAAGAGTAGTGATACAGGCCATGGTTGCCTCAATAGAAGCCATGGTTAGTCCATAGATGCGGGGAGAACTCAGAATATCTAAATCAGAGGATTTGCAAGTTCCATTGGAACGCTCAGAGGCCGAGCGAAGGTTTCTAATCTTTTTCCAGCGATCTGAACATCGGGGAATTTCACAGACAAGACGTGGATGAGCTTTAATGGACATATGAGTAGAGTAGCCACACTCATTTTCAAGATGCTTACAATCCTTTATAAGATCAGGTACAGCTAAGGGGCAGGTTAAACACTCTTTTCGACAAACAAAGGATACTCTTTTTTTCTCCTTATCATATCCATTGGGCTTACATAAGGCCCCACAAGGAGCAAAGGGAGTTCCTTTCTTATCATAGCCTCTTTTTCTTAAAATTTTGATATCAGTCTTTTCTTTTCGCTTATTGTAGTCAATAACAGGAATGGAACAGGTGCTTCTGATGTGACTAAAATTCTTCTTGATATCAAGGCCACAGTCACCAATATCAAAATAGGGCAAAAATCCATGTTTTTCGATAAGTTTTTCTCTTTCGGAAATAGAATAGAAGCCTATCTAACTCATTTGCTGGGCTACTTACACATCCTACGGGAAGCTCAAGGCCTATTTCTAACTCAATGTTGGTAGTGATCATTGACTGATAACCAAACACCGCAACCTTTTTATTGGGATTATGATTTGCTCTTTTGTAGCCAATTTTTGCCTCAAGATCAGCCGGCACTCTCGGACAACTAACATAGACTAAAGGCTCATCTCCCGTAAGGTCTATCCGGGAGATCGAAGAGGAGAGGAGCTTAAGGTAAAGTCCCTCTTCTGATAGTCTTTTCTCTAAACCGAGAACATGGGCGAGCTCACTTGGTTTTTCTTCTTTTTGCTCTTCCTCTTGAGGTACTAAAGAGAAAGAAAGAGTTCGGAAAGTAGGCCTTTTTTTCACAGAGGCAGGAAGATCATCTTTAGGGCAGATGGCAAAGGAGCATCTCTCTTTACCTAAAATGATCTTTGAAGGATGATTTAAAGAATTAATTATTCTATAGCGAAGACTCTTTAGAAAATTGTCTTTTAGGGGAATACTTTTACATTCCTCACAGGCATAATTACACCCTTTGTAATTGGCATAGGTGGGAAAAAGAGTTCCATCATAGGAGAGAATTTTTCCTGTAATCAGGCCAACTCTTTTAACGATCTCTACTAAGATATGGAAGATTTCATCAAACTTTTCTGGTTTAATTTGCTTTTTGAAATGAGAAAAGTCAGCCTCACAGGGGATACGATTATCAGATATTCCGGCATAAGTTCTATAGCATCGTCCTTTGTCTTTATCATGCAGACAAGAGACAAAGCTTTTTTGGCTCTTGAACTTATCTAAGTACCGACAAAGGTAAAGCACAAAGAAAGAGGCAGGATCAAAGCAGGGTCCTCCGCATCTTTTGTATGAGGAGGCTACTAAGGATCTCACAAAGGAAAAGTCGACGAGAGAGGTAGCCAACTTCGAGAAGGAAAAGTACCCTTGAGGACTGATATCGACAAATCTTTTTTTGTATTGATAAAAGGATAAAAGCCGATATCTTTCCTTGGGGAAGGTTTCTTTGTGCTCAAGATTGATCTTAACATTGATCGAATTTAGCTTTTTTTGAATCTCTTTTAGAGAAAAGACAGTGAGATCTTTCAATGATCTCTCCTTAGAGGGCAAGCTCTATCCTACAACAATAAGGCTTGCCCTCGGGGTAGCTATTTTTCTTCAATGCCTTTTGAGGCTCTTCAGTAGGATTCATTCGTTCTTTGAGTTTAATAATAACTACTCTTGATAGGGTTCACCAACAGCCCTCGGGGAACTAGCTTTTCTCAAGTACTGGAAGAGCTTTGCCCTTTACCACCCAAAGCGTTCCGGAATCTCTTTAGCAAGGGGTAAAGGTAAATATTCTTGATTGGCACCTTGAGGCTCCGGTAGCGATCATTACGACTACGTCCCTTACTCTCACCAACATAGATCCAGTTGGCAGCTTGATAACAGGTACCTCGAAAGCGCTCTTTCTCAACAAAGGTCTCTAGCATATAGATAGGATGACTATATCTATTTATCCAGTCGGAGCTGATACGCCGGGCCACTCTTCCTAAGAGATGGCTGGCCAGATGAGGCACCTTAACCCAGGGCAAGATCAAAAACCGCATGTTGTTAGTGAGAAAATGAAGGTTTGCTTTTCTTGTTGCCTCATCCCAGCCAATAAAGTTATCCCGGGCAAGAGTCTTCCAGGCCGCGGAGCCAAAAAGAAGGCAGGCCAGGGGATTATCTTTCTCATCAAAGATTAAATACTTCAGGTTCTCTCCTACAGTTCCAGTAAAGCCAAGATAATGATAGGAAGAGAGCAGGCACTTAAAGAGTCCTAAAAGATCTTTCTCTTTAACTACCTTGATCCTGAGGGGAAGAAGACGACTAAGCTTACCCGCAATCGGGGTAGTCTTGTGAGGAACATAGGAACAAGGAAGCCTTTTTCGGACTTTACGGCAGGAGTAGAGGCGAGGAGGCAAGGTAAGATGGCCTTTCTTTTCCAGCTTCAAAAGAAAAGTCCGGCAGGCCATATCCTTAAGTTGACCGCTAAGAGCACGCCAGTTCCAGAGCATTGCTAGCTCTTTAGAAAGCCGGGTGCGACCCCAGGAAGGATTAGCCTTGATCATTTCTCGAATAGATTCAATATCTTCAGGAGTTATTTCTCGTCCCTGGATGATAGTAGTTTTTTCCATGAGTTAATCATATCATAAAAGCAAATAGGAGTCCAGCCCTAACCCTGAGAAAAGAATCGAGGATTTTCAAAATTCGATTAAATTGTGTATTTAAGTTGATACGTGAGTGCCTAAATAGTTACAAAATTACTTTGTCAGGTGGGTTGTTTAAAATTTTGGTGTGCTGAAGTAGCCCAAAAATACAGAGAGAGGAGTTCTTAAATCAGCTCTTAAATGCAAGAAATGCAAAAGAGTCTTTGACTTTGATGTAGGTAAGATAAGCTTTGAGTTGGGCGAAATAGTACAATAATAATATACGGGAGGTTTAAGATGGCAAAGGAAGGTGTAATCTCTGTGTGCGGTTTCTTGATTCATATTTCTCATTATGATCCTACATGGTGCAAAGTCAAGTCAAGAGAAAAACCGTTTGATCTTGACTTGGGATTAGAGATTATAGACACCATGTCAGAGGTAGGACTAAATTTATTAGTCATAGACTGCGCTGATGGAGTAAGATATAAATCACATCCAGAGTTGGCGCGGAAATATACCGTGCCTATGACTCATCTTGAAGAGTTAGTGAATCGAGCACAAGAAAAAGATATTGAGGTAGTGCCTAAATTGAATTTCTCTCAAAGTAGACATCATCAGCACAATGATTGGTTCAGACCCCATAATGACCTCTTCGATAATGATAACTATTGGAGAATTGCCTTTGAGATAATCGATGAGATTATCCAGGTCTGTCGTCCCCGACGTTACTTTCACATTGGTATGGATGAGGATCATGATAGAGCACATTCACAATATATCGAAGCTATCCTGAAACTCCAGAGTGGGCTTAAGGAACGAGGACTACGCACCATAATATGGAATGACTCATCACATGGGGGAAAAATGTTGGTACATGCAGAGAAGTCTCTTGTTGCAGAAAAAAAGATTCCTAAGGATATTGTGCAGGTACTTTGGGACTATAGTAATGTGCAGCCAAAGATTATCCGTCGCCTTATTAAAGAAGGGTTTCAAGTATGGGGTGCCCCTGGTCCAAATGCTGAGAAGGTCTTAAAGTGGAGAGAGGCAATTCTGCACTACGGGGGAAAAGGATTGCTTCTGACCATGTGGATACCCTGTAGTCTTTCAAATCGTTCCAAGCTAATCCAATTCATCCGAACCAGCGGGTCTATTTGTAGCCGAAGCTAGAATGTTTTTGTCTCTGTGAGACAAATATTCACGCTGGCATTTATCCAGATGTCCCCTTAGGTAATATTGAAGCATTGTGTCAAGTAATGGAAGAATACAGCATTTATTATTTATAACCACGATTATCACCAATCCACCGTCCTGGGTTTTAATTTCTTAGGTGATGGCCTGCGGGATGCGGCTGATCCGTATAAATAGCAATTAAGAAAGGCAAATAACCCTTAAGCAAAAAAATGTAGCACTTGACAAAAAGAACAACTGGTTATCGACATACTAAATGATTTTATATCATCGGAGGCATCTTGATGCAACCAACAAAAAAACAACTAATAGAAGCAGCCGACAAACTGCTTAATTGCTTTGAGAATTTAGATAAATGGCCAAAATTATCTGTCGCAATCTCTAAGAAAACTTGGTATGTTGCGCCAGTAGATGATACTACGAGAGATGTCATTAGGCATCTGGGCAAACTAACCGGGGCTATAAAGAGTGGATAAATACAATCTAGGTGGGAATGAAATAGTAATAGAGAAAATACGGGAGAGGAGTCTTTATGAAGAAGCCTATACATACTAAATCTTGCAAATCAGAGTTGCTGGTTATCGACCCTCCTCTAAGCCAAAGGTCATCATTTTATCACCCTTCCCTTTTTTCGAACTATCTAACCGCATAATCGAACTAAGCCAAAATATTCACTTAAAAGCTGATTTAAGTTGATTAAGTCCTTTACTTTAGATATCTCTTGAATTGAATTTAAGAAGGAGACTCAGCATAGGTGGTATGGCAGGGCTAGTGAGGTTAAGAGGATTATTCCTATACCTAGACCTGAGTAAAAACGGAGTATCCTATAATGAGTTCACTGGGTGAACAAAGACTTCACTGAGTGAACCCTGAGACTTCACTGAGTGAACACATTATAAGAGTATGGAATGATAATAAAGGCCCTGGTCAAGGGCCTGAGATTTAAGGGTCTAAGGGTTAGGTTATGGAGTTAGAGAGGATTGGCTCGATTTTCGGAGGGGATTCGGCAAAATCGGCCTGAACGCAAAAATCACGACAACGCAGAACTGCCTTGATATAATTCCCTTAATATAAGGACTTTGATTTTGCCTTAGGGTTATAGGCTGCCTGGCCTTGAGATAATGCCTGTATCAAGCTGTGGTGAGGCGTTTTTTGAGTCTGTCCATTAAAATAATGGTTGAATAATGGATTGAGAGGCTGTAGATAGTACGGAGGATTGACCGTTAAAAACGGTGATAAACGGTAGTCCTGCCAGGTAAGTAGTTACAGAAATGACCGTTTAAGAAGCGGTGGGAAAGCGGAGGAATGCAATAATTGCAATGGTTATTAGACAAAAAAGC
>WJOQ01000274.1 GCA_009618505.1 Clostridia bacterium
AAAGGCCCTCGCCATCAGTGTTAACTTTTCCGGCAATGCTTTGAATAGCACCATTTATCACCTGGGAAGAGACGTTCTCCACTTCCCCATGTACAGCTCTCACCTCATCATAGACCTCGGGAATACTTACCCCGCCTAATATGTCATGAAATTGGGTGAATAAAAGCATCTGCCAAGCACGGGTAAGCTTTACTTGAGGATAGACTCTATTTTTATTAAGGTAATTTGCCATAAGGGAAAACTTCTCTGCGGTGAGAAGAAGGTTCTCCAGTTTTCTGTTAGATTTCTTTATCCAGGAGAGAGCAGAATAACATCCGCTGGCATGATGTTGAAGCTCGTCTTTGACTACAGGAAGACTTAAGTTCTTACTAGAGACCTCCTCAAAGTAGTTATCAGGAGAACTGAATAGAGTTCTGGGACTATCATTGAGAGACTGTTGGCTAAGGGCCTTTATGCTTTCTATATTTTCTCCTGTCGGTCCACCTCCATGATCTCCTCTGCCATAAAAACACATAATCCTTTCCAGGGATTTGAGCTCATCAGACTTGAATACCTCAGATACCTTTTGAATGTGTTCTTTTAAATCCCCTGTTGGGCCTGCATAAGAGAAGGGAATTCTATAAGCTAGCACTCTTGAACCATCAGGTCCTTCCCACCAGAAAATATCACTGGAAAGCTTCTTTTCATTAGGGTCAGGCCTCATAAAGACATAGTAATCTATTCCCATCTTCTTCAGTATCGGAGGGAGCATTATATTGTGACCAAACGAATCGGGATTAAACCCTACTTTCGCTCTCACACCAAATTTCTCATAGAAATATCTTTGGCCATAAAGGCCCTGGCGTACTAACGCCTCTCCCCCGGGGATATTGCAATCTGGCTCTACCCACCATCCTCCTACCAGATGCCATCTCCCCTCCTTTACCTTTTGCCGTATTTTGGCAAAAAGCTCCCCATCCACTTCCTCGAGCCACTTATAAAAGAAAGCTGAAGAAGCGGTAAAGACAAATTCTGGATACTCCTCCAGGCGTTCAATGACCGATTTAAAGGTAGCCCTAATCGTCTCAGAGCCTTCCTGCCATCCCCACAGCCAAACAGGATCAATATGTGCATTCCCAATCATATGAATTGCGTAACTCTTTCTATCTTTCAACCTTTACTCCTTATTGAAAATTTACCTCTTCGCATCGATTATACACGAAGAGCTACAGGATATTTACCATACTCCAATATTGCATCATACAAAGCTATAATATTTTCGATGCTTGTATCGGGTTGGATGGAATGGCAAGGAGAGATAATGAATCCTCCGCGGGGGGCTAGATAAGTGATACGTTCAATTGCCTCTCTCTTTACATCATCCGGACTTCCATCCTTACCACGCCGTCAAGCGACGTCGCTTTCGGGAGGTATTTAGGGTGTCAGCCTTTCCCGGCGTAGCCATAATGTTATTCATCCTTAACTAATGTTCTCCTAAAATTGACTCGAGTCTACCGACGTATTGTCTTGGATCGATTTCAGATAGCCGGTGTGCATCAGTTCCAAAATGAAAAGAGACACCTACTTCCCTACCAATATTCCAATAGCGCCTGGCAAATTGGGGATCTTCCAGAATAACCTTTGCATTGAGTTCCCATGCAACATCATTGTTTTTGCCCAATTCAAGTATATTAGCCAATTCTTTATCCGATATAGCTCTCGTAACAGATGTGGGGGCGTAAAGATTGCCCTTTAAATATGATGTTACGATAAACGGATGTGCAATACAATCCGCTCGTTGAGATTTCAGAAGACAAGTAAGTATCGCCAGGGAATGTTCTGCGTATGCCCTTGGAGACGTTGTTGCCGGATGTTCCCAAAAACTCAAATGATAATGATTGCAAGCATAAAGTCTGTAATTGATCATTCGATTGGTCTCAATTGAATCGGAATATTTCCCAATTCCGAATGCCGATAATTCAGCTCCAACAAATACCTTTAACTTGGTTTGACATACCTCAATTTCGTTTTTTAATTGAGTAAGGTCGCTCATAATATCGTGCTTACGGCTGCGATGATGATCCACAAAAGCAACACCCTCAAGGTCTGAATCTTTGACGGAAGCGAGAATACTAGGAACGGTCATGTCCACGTTGGCACAGGTCGAGAAATTAGTATGTACATGCCAGTTAAAACGTACGAGGATGGATAGATCATGCAAGAGTTGTTTACTTTTCACAGAAACTTGCCTTTTTTCCTGAAATTTCCGAAGAGAAAAAACCAACCACAATACATTATGCTCCAACTTATGCGGGTCTCAGAGACCAAAATCCAGTTGTCTGGACCTTTGTAGTTATTCTTTGTGGAATCGTTTCGGAAAGCCTAAAATTAACAACGGACGCACATCAAGTATTTTTTATTACATCACGAAGATATATTTTCTAATATACTTTTTATTCTCTCACGAGATTCAATTATTCCAGGTGAACATTCAATTATATAAGGCCCTTTAAAACCGGTCTTCACGGTAGCTTTTAAAACTTCTTCCCAATTTATGGTACCTTTTCCTACATCTTTATGCTGATCATCTATCCCATTGAACATGAAGGAGTCTGTTACCAAATCTTCTCAGATATTCGAAAGTATTACCTGTTACGTGGGCATGTCCATAATCAATGGTTAATCCTACAAATTTTGAGTCGACTTGATCGAACAAGTAATCGAAATCTTCGACGCGATCCCCTAATACATGATCGTAGTGACAAAGAGTGAAATCCTCTACGCAAAGATACAGTCCTTCTTCTTCAAATTTAGGAATAATCTGTGTTACTATCGCTGTGAAATTAGCTAATGATTTCTCCCTACTAATTAAATACGTTCCCATATGTATTATTATGTGTTTTGCATTCATGAGCGAGGCTACCTTAACAATTTTTCCTATAGATTTTATACCCTGGGTAATGTTCACCTTCCCCCAATCGAATTCATTCATATAAGGTGGATGATAGTCCACAATAATGTCGGTTTCCAGAGAAAGATCTGCTACTTCAAGATAATCATCTGTAGTCAATCTAGGAGAAAAAAACTCTAAGCGACCAAATCCCCATTCTTTACACTTCTTAAAGGCATATTTAGGACTATTGTAAAAAAAATGAGCCGAACTAACTCCAAATATTTTACCCTCAGCCATTTTGCCAAACCTCCTTTTATCGGCGAGAAAGCTTTCCCACTCTTGCCATTAGATTATTCCTTTTTTAGAGAAAATCAAGCTGGATATTTTTGTTTTCCTATTCTTCAACCAAGGTTGTAACCACATCTCCATCTCTAATAAGACTCTTATCCCTTTATCCCAGTCAAACTTATTCCTTGGATGAAAGTTCTTTGAACTAAAAAGAATAATATGATAATAGGTATTGTCATAAGTGTCCCTGCAGCCATCAATAAAGCCCATTGAGTTTGATAGGCTGATTGAAAGGTTCTTAGCCCCAAAGATAGTGTGTACTTGCTTTCATCGCTTAGGTAAATAAGAGGATTAAGAAAAGCATGCCACTGGTTCATAAATTCGAATAGTACTACCGTAACAAGGGCTGGTTTTGTTAATGGTAATATGATTCTAAGAAATATCCTCGCGTGGCCTGCTCCATCGATTTTAGCCGAATCAGATAACTCATTCGGAATGGTAAGAAAGAATTGACGTAGCAGAAATATATAGAAAGGTCTTCCAAAGAATGCAGGAACAATAAGTGGTTTAAAAGTATTCACCCAATTTAAGTTTCTAAACATTATAAATAGCGGAATCATGATAACTGGGAATGGAATCATGAGAGTGGCCAAAGCTAAAATAAATAAAATATTTGCTCCTTTCCATTTAATTTTTGTGAGACTATATGCCACAAGTGAACATGAAATAGTTACCCCCAAAATATTAAAAACACATATAATTAACGTATTCCATAAATACTTTAAGAAAGGAAAGTAGTATATAGCATCAATGTAATTAGACCAACGTATAGGATTAGGGATAAGAGAGGGTGGAAAGGTGAATACTTGAGATTCGATTTTTAAGGACGTAGAAACCATCCAAATAAACGGCGTTAAGAAAACGATTCCAAAACCACCAAGAAACAATACAGTTATCACTACTTTAAAGTGTTCTCGCAATTTTCTGGAAATCTCAATATTATAACGTCGCAGAGGTATCATTTAATAAATCCTTTAACTTTTCTCTTATCCTAGAGGCTCGAGAAGTAGCATGAAGACCATAGTATCTAATCCTCTGAAATTCCTTGGGAAGTATATGCTGCACCATCCTGCTGATAAAGGTCAAAGCATCTACTTCCCCCTCTATTCTCCTTCCTGTTGTATTGAACACGGATTATACGGAAAAATAGACTACAAAATTAAGAGAAAAAAGTTAAGAAAATCTTTCCCTTCGTGAAACATTTTCTTAATGGAAAAATTGAATCCTTAAACCATTTTACCTTTTTAATTTAAGCCGAGGGCATTATTATTTCCTTTCTGATCCACCATAATAAATCCACTTTAAACTTGTTTTGAATATAGTTACTGTAGCGCCAAAAACAATTATGAAAAGTATCCACGCTAGTCCTGAAGCATAACCCATTCTGAAATATTTAAATGCATTTCTATATAGATACAATGTGTAAAAAAGCGTAGAATTTCCTGGTCCGCCGTCAGTCATTATAAAGGGTTGGGTAAACATTTGAAAGGCAAAAATTAAACTTATTACAACATTAAAAAGAATTGCTGGACTTATCATTGGAAGTGTTATATATCGAATTTTGGTAATTATACCTGCACCATCCAACTCAGCAGCTTCGTATAGCTGGAGAGGGATACCTTGCAGTGCAGCTAAATATATGATAATTGGCTGACCTATTGCTGCCCACGTAGTCATCAATATTATTGATGGTTTTGCCCATGTAGGATCTGCAATCCATCCCGGAGGATTACTAATGCCAATTGCATATAACACTCTGTTCACCAATCCATATTGGGGGTTCAACATCCACATCCATAATATCGCTGCGGCAACTGTCGGTACAAGTCTTGGCAAAAAATATATTGTCCGAAAGACTGAGATACCCCTAACCTTCACATTTAACCCTATAGCTAATCCAATACCAACGATAGTTGCGAGTGGTACCTGCAAGGCAACATAGTATAAAGTGTTATACAAGGATACCCAGAATAACTCGTCATTAAAAAAATCTGAGTAATTCCTTAATCCTATCCAGCGAGGCGCGCTGAATAGAGGAAAATCAGTAAAACTATAATATAACGCTAAAAATATAGGATATATGAAAAACCAACTGAAGCCAATTATCCAGGGTAATGCGAACCAAAAACCAGTGATATTTTCTTTTATATCTTTTCGGAGTCTCATCATACGGTTCTTCCATAAAAACACTTAGGTAGTTTCTAAGAAAAAATAGTAAATTCTTTTTTTGAGGTAATACAAGAACTTCTCTTCTTGTATTTTCAACCTACTTCAACTCACTAAAATCTTAAACAACCCACTTGACGAAGTAATCTTGTAACTATTCAAGCACTCCGTATCAACTTAAATACACAACTTAATCCAACCCTGAAAAAATCATCATTTTTTGGATTAGCTGAACTCTCTTTTCTTTTTATGATATCCTTGAGTCATAAAAAAACCATAATTATTCAAGGACGAGGAGTAAGTTCTAGAGATATTGGATTTATTAGAGAAATGATCAGGGTTAATCCTTCCTGGGGTCGCAGCTGCCTTTCTAGAGAGCTAGTGCTCCTCTGGAACTGGCGAGCGGCCAATGGCCAACTTAAGGATATGGCCTGTCGCACTTTTCTTTTGAAGCTGGAAAAGAAAGGCTATCTCAACCTGCCTCATCTTCTTTAGTCTTACCATAAAGTTCGAAGGAAGCTTCATTGTCCCTATGTTCCCCATCAGACTACCCCGATTACTGGTAAGTTTAACTGCCTTACTCCCTTGCGGATCGAAGTAGTTAAAGAGAAATATCTTCTGGTGCTTTTCAAGTGTCTACTCTCTTGTTACCATTATCTTGGCTTTACTGGAACCGTAGGAGAAAACCTGAAGTATCTAGTCTTTGATGAGAAAGATAATCCCCTGGTCTGTCTTCTCTTTGGCTCAGCAGCGTGGAAGACTCTTGCTCGAGATAACTTTATTGTCGGGGATGCCGAAATCAGAAAAGCAAACCTTTACCTTCTCACCAATAACATGCAGTTTTTGATTCTGCCCTGGGTTGAGATACCCCATCTAGCCAGTCATATCTTAGGAAAAGTAGCTATCCTGAGGGTGAGCCTCATTGTTGCAGAAAGCGCCTTACCCTCCAAGGAGAGATCATTTGAAAGACCTCACTGTCTTTTCCTTAAAAGAGATACAAAGAAAGCTAAATTCGATCAATATTCAGATTAATCTTGAGCATCAAGAGACCTTCTCCATGACAAAGATAAAGGACGATGCTATAGAACTTATGCCGGAATATCTGATGATCGGATTCCCTGTGAGGTTGATTTTTCTCATTTCAAAAAACGAATTGGCCCAGAGAAGTTTGATGAGATCTTTCATATCTTAGTAGAGATCGTTAAAAGAGTTGACCTGATTACTGGAAAAATTCTCATCCTTTTGAAGGAGGATGATCAAAGACAAAGTGAGCTCGCATCTATTCTCGGTTTAGAGAAAAGACTATCTCAAGAGGGACTTTATCTTAACCTTATGAAGTATTTGAAGATCTGGGATAAATCCTACAAGAAAAAATTAGAAGCTCCTATGGTGCCGACTTTTATGCTTTCTCTCATCCAGAGAAAAAGATCTCCTCGCTAATGCCAATCCCTTCAGATAGTTCGGTAAGTCTAGTCTCTCTCTTCTCTCTCTATGCAAGGGACTTTTTTATTTTGTCAAAGAGCTACTGAGATAAGCAGGATTCTTCAGATACTCATCCCTTTTTTGTCCAACTTCCAGTTTTTTTCTCCCAACTTACCTCTTATTTACAAATTCTTTATCCACTTTTCAGCAGAAAAAAAGGAGTTCTTAAACCACCTCTTTTTGTTTTTCCCCAAGAGTTTTTTTCTTCAAAGTCTAGCAATATTTTTGGAAACTGTTAGGCATCCGTGGCATTTCTGCCTACACGGCAAAAATGCCACGGATAATTCATTAAGAAAATAGAAAAACTTTATTCTTCTCTTTTCTCATTGTCACTCTTCTTCCCGTTCCGAGATTCTGCTCAATTCTCTCTGAACCTTCCAGGCAACATCATCCAAAGCCTGCTGAGGAGTCTTTTGCTTGTTAAGAATAAGTCCCGGAAGAGCTTTAATTTCATCCCAAAGTAAGCCTAATGCTGGGATAGGTGGTCTCATCGTTATTTTTTTGGAAACAAATAACAGGTCCATGAAAGTAGCATAATTCTTATCCTTGTAAAAACGCTGGTCAGTGGCTGCTTTTAGATGGGTTGGTTGTACCTCCCTAGCTAGAGCGAACTCACGTTGTGCTTTATCACCGGCCCAGAACTTCATAAACTCAAATGCTTCATCGGAATACTTCGCTCCCATAGGTATAACAAGACCCCAACCTCCTGCATATGTTGCTATATTGCCATACTTAGGTCTCGGAGGGTATGAGATTCCGAAATCTAAATCTGGAGCATATCGATTAATGTTAACCATCGACCAGTTTCCATCATATTTCATTGAAACCAAGCCCATTATGAATGGATCAGCAGCTTCACCCCCAAAACCTGCGGAAAAGCTTTGCAATGTAGCAATATCATATTTCTCTATATACTCTAACCACCATCTAAATACCGCTACATTATGGTCACTATTCAGAACTCCAACAACTTGATTATTTTCAGCATCAGCCAATTTCCCGTCAAAAACTGGTGCCCAGGAAAAGAGATAATATCCCTGAAAGTACCAAGGCACAAAACCTACTCTTTCCACACGACCATTCTCACCAATCTTCATCAATTTTTCTGCATATTTATCAATATCGTCAAGAAATACTGGTGGTTTCTCAGGATCTAAACCCATCTCTTTGAAATGTCCCTTATTGTAATAGAGGGCCCTGCTATCGGTATTCAAAGGGAATCCGTAGACTTTTCCTTGATAACACATTTCATCCCAGGCAAAACGAAAATAGTCGTCCGAGATGATTCCAGCTTCCGAAAGATAGTTATCAATCGGAACTATGGCACCATGACGAGCCCAGTCCTGTGTATATGGACGGTTGAATACCATTACGTCAGGAGGAGATCCTCCTGCTATTGCAGTTACTATTTTTTCGCTCATAGAAGCGTGGGTTCCGGTTATCTCAGTGAAAGTGGCTTTTACGAGTATAGTCGGATTCTCTTGATTAAATTCTTCCACCAACCTATCTACAACGTTAATTCCTGGTAAAGGTGCGTAGTTGTGCCAAAATTGGATAACGGTTTTTTCACCAAATGCAAAACCCGTTAGCAATAGAAACACGATCAATACAGTACTACAAATACATATATATTTTCTAATTGTTTTCATAATTCTTCTCCTCTTTATGAAGGTCTATCCCTCATAGTTCATCTTTTCCTGAAAGCTCCAAAAAGAGAAACTAATCTCTTCCGACACTTCTCTCTTTTTGGAAATCTTTCCTTTGTCCCAGAT
>WJOQ01000095.1 GCA_009618505.1 Clostridia bacterium
AGTTAGAAGCAATGACTATGGGTGATAGGATTGTGATTATGAATGAAGGGGTAATTCAGCAGGTAGATACCCCTCAGATGGTGTACGATCATCCTGTCAATAGATACGTAGGCGGATTTATCGGTTCGCCGTCGATGAATTTTCTGTCGCCTACTATCGTCAAGGAAAACGGGAATTTCTATGCTGCCGATAAAGACTATAAATTAAAGATTCCCGATGATAAGGCTAAATTTCTAAAGGATTATGTGGACAAAGAAGTTGTATTAGGAGTAAGACCTGAGCATATAGATACGATGGCGACAAAAAGGGATCACGATCCAGGGAGTGTTTTTTCGGCTTCCATATGGGTAGTGGAGACACTGGGTTCAGAGAAGCTTGTTCATATAAGAAGCGGTGAAAAATATACTCTGATTGCTCGCCTTGAGCCTCATGCTGATGTTAAAACAGGTGAGACAGTTGAGTTTGTTGCCAATATGAACCTATCTCATGTATTCGACAAGGAGACGGAGGAGATAGTTTTCTGAACAAGGTAAACTAGAACATCTAAAGTGGAGAGAACTAGAGGAGGAAAAAGAGATAAAATTCCTCCTCTTTGTTTGTAGAAAGCAGTAATACGGGGAATGAAGTATGGGGATTGCTGTTGTGGTGGATGGGTACAATGTGATTTATAGTTCTTCTGAGTTAAAGAGATTGCTAGAAAAGAGTAAATATCAAGCACAAGAAAAATTAGTTAATCTAATGTCTAGCTATTGTTCTCTGGAGGGAAGGGAAGGATATGTGGTCTTTGATGCTTATAGAGGTCATTGCTTGAAGAGTGAGGAGGAAATAGGTTCTAATTTGAAAATTATCCTCACCGGAACAGGCGAGACAGCTGATTCATATATTGAGAAGTTTGTTTCCCAAAAGAAAGCCTATTATGATTATATCTATGTAGTTACATCGGATTATTCCCAAAGAAGGACAGCGGACGATAAGAAGGTTTTATTTCTCTCCCCACAGAATTTTCTTAAAGAGATCGAAGCCTACCAAAAGGTTCTAAGAGAGACCTATTTTTCCAGCCCATCTAAAGCCTGTCTGAGAGTATCTGACTATTTGAAAAGCGAAGTTAAAGAAAGATTGGATAGAATAAGAGAAGGATTATCCTGAGGCCCTTTTTCTGGCTCTTATTTGACATCCCATCTATCTTGTATAATAATTAAGCGACTTTAATATAGTATATAGTGAATCGAAATCTGTTGCTTGTTGCTCCAGAATAAGAAAGAAGAATCTAATTTCTAGATACTCGATTCTAGATGCCCGATGCTCGTAAAAGACGAAAGATGAAAGACAAAGGACGAGGAGCAGGATCAAAACGGGTATCCAGTATCGAGTATCGAGAGTGGTGAGAGGAATGAAAGAGATAAATATAAAGATAGAGAATAGAGATGAAATAGAGCTTCTTTGTGGCAAAAGAGATGAAAATTTAAAGTTCATTGAAAAAGAAATGGGAGTTACTTTTGCACTAAGAGATAATTTTCTCAAAATTAAAGGAACAAAAGAACAAGTAGAGAAGGCAGAAAGATTAATTAAAAGGATTTTTTTTCAACTGCGCAAAGGATATACTTTCTCTCCCCGAGAGATAAAATATTTGTTGGTTAATACAGAAGAGAAAAAATTAGATGCGGTTAATTCTGCGCTGGTAGTTCTTACTAATCCTCGAGGGAGGAAGATAAGACCTCGCACAAAAGGACAAGAAGAATATGTGGAGGCGATAAGAAATAACGAGGTGATTTTCAGTATCGGTCCTGCAGGAACAGGGAAGACTTATCTGGCAGTGGCTATGGCAGTAGCATCATTAGAAAAAGAGGAGGTAGTCCGCATAATTTTGACTCGTCCCACGGTAGAAGCAGGAGAGAGGTTAGGCTATCTACCAGGAGGATTAGAAGAAAAGGTGGGACCATATCTTCGTCCTTTATATGACGCATTGTATGAGCTGGTTCTTGCCGAAAAGTTCCAGACACTTCTGGAGAGGCGGATTATTGAAATTGCACCTCTAGCTTATATGAGAGGTCGTACCCTTAACGATGCTTTCATTATTTTGGATGAGGCGCAAAATACGACCTATAAGCAGATGAAGATGTTTTTGACCCGGCTGGGGTTCGGATCAAAGACAGTAATTGCAGGAGACATCACCCAAATTGACCTTCCTAAAGAGAAAAGTTCAGGGTTGGTGAGTGTACAGTCATTGTTTGAGGGCACATCAGGGATAAAGACTGTTTATCTTACTCAAAAAGATGTGGTAAGGCATCGTCTGGTGCAAGAGATTGTGAAGACATATGAAAATTATGAAAGAGAAAAGAAGAGTAGTTAAGAGAGTGACAAAGATAAACAGTTCTACGGATAAAAAAATCCAGATTAGAAATCTGTTTGTATTGGCTAAAGGACATTTTCAAAAGTGGCTCTGGGGGTCAGGGGTAATAGTAGGTTTGGCTTTGATTTTTCTTTTACCTGGAACCAGGGAAACCGATTGGTTTAAACAAATCGGTTTAATTAGTCTGGTAATTCTGTCTGTTTTTATTCTCTTTATTTATCTTCGGAGATTCTGGCCGGAATTTCTTTTATCTCGACCTTTATGCTTATTGGGGATTTTGATTGTCTCTATGGCTGCAATAGGGAAAGTCGTCATATTATTGCCTCAAGTACCTGACTATTTTATTCCGATTGCTTTTTTATCTATTTTAGTTTCACTTCTTTTTACTCCCGTCCTATCTGCTGTAATAACTTTATTATTAGTTATTCTTTTTGCTGTTAATACTCAGAATTTGGGGATTTTGCCAATTCTAACCATAGGAGGGATGGTAGGTGCATATACTGCTTCTTTTATTCATCAGAGAACTGATTTAACTAAAGGTGGTCTTTATGTGGGTATATCCAATGTTTTAGCAATATTGGCCGTAGGTTTAGTTGCTAATCATTCTCTTTCTTATATTTTGACCATGAGCTTATGGGGTGTAGGAAGCGGCTTTTTTTCCAGTATTTTAGTTATGGCAGTATTACCTTATTTAGAAACCTATTTTAGGATAACTACCGATATCAGGTTACTAGAGCTAGGTAATTTAAATCTTCCCCTTCTTAATAGATTAACTATCGAGGCTCCCGGTACATATTACCACACTATAATGGTGGCTAGTCTGGCTGAGGCGGGAGCAGACGCTATTGGGGCTAATTCTCTTTTGGTAAGGATAGGTGCTTATTATCATGATATTGGTAAGATTGTTCGACCCCACTTTTTTTTCGAAAATGCTGGGTCAAGTGAGAACAATCATCACCAGAAAGTAACTCCTAATTTAAGTTCAGTGATTATTATATCCCATTTGAAAGATGGAGTGGAGATGGCTCAGGATAATCGTCTTCCTCAAGTGATTACAGACATCATTAGAGAGCATCATGGGACTGGGCTAATAGCACATTTTTACAGAGAGGCCCTGTTAAAAGGAGACAAAAAGGATAAGGAGTTAATAGGGGAAGAGAATTTTCGCTATCCAGGTCCTAAGCCTCAGTCCAAGGAAGCAGCTATTGTAATGTTGGCTGATTCGGTGGAGGCTGATTTTCGTTTTCTGCCGCGGCGAAATATTAAAAGCATAGAAACTCAGGTAGGCAAAGTGATTGGCAATAAGCTGAGAGATGGACAACTGGATGAATGTGATTTAACCTTGAGAGAGATAGCTAAAATAACCCAGGCTTTTAGCAGGACCCTGGCTGGTGTTGTCCATACTCGCGGAAGGTATCCAGAGGAGATGTTAAAGAAAGAGTCTAAAATTGGGTAGTTTCATGCCAAAAGTCCAGATAAGAAATCTACAGAGGAAGATGGTTGATACAGAATTCCTGGGAAAGGTGGCCTCGATGGTATTGAACGATAATTTGGCTTCCAGGAAGAAGAAAGAGATAAGCATAGCTCTGGTGGATATTAAGAGAATGGCCAGGTTAAATGAGAAATTTCGTAGGGTGAAAGAGCCTACGGACGTTTTAGCTTTTCCTCTGGGAGGAGAATTTATATCTACAGAAAACCTACTGGGGGAGGTGGTGGTTTCAGTAGATAAAGCCGAGGAACAAGCCAGAGAAAGAGGGCACTCGTTAGAAAGCGAGCTTGCTCTTTTAACAGTTCATGGGGTCTTGCACTTACTCGGTTATACTGATGAGGATGAAGATAAGAGAAAGATTATGCAGGACAAAGAAGAGAAGATTCTTCACTTTTTTAGAATAGAATTGAGCAGTGAAAGGAGAGAGATTAATGAGAGAGAAAAAGAATAGAAGTCTAATTCTTTTACTTCTTTGTTTATTTTTTATTGTGTGCTTGAGTGTCAATACAGCTAGAGCAGATTTAGTAGTTAAGATAGGTTATGTGGACCTGGAGAGGATTTTCCACGGATATGAAAAGACCAAGGAACTGGAAGCGAAATTGAAGATGGAAAATGAATCTGATCAGGAGATGCTTAGCGAAAGAAGACAGATGATAGAAAAAGAGATAGATAGACTTAAAGGAGAGCTGGAAACGCAGGCATTAATGCTCTCAGAATCTGCCAGAGAGGAAAAACAGGCAGAGATAGAACGTAGGGCTGAAGAATTGTATGAGTTCGGTGCATACATTGAGCAGCGAAACCAGGAGAGGGAAGCTAAGTATACGGATGGGATTCTAAGGGACCTTCAAATAGAGTTGCCTTCGATAATAAAGAGTATTGCGGAGAAAGAAGGGTATAGATTTGTCTTTGATCTAAGGTCTTTATTTTATGTTACTCCAGAAAAAGAGTTTGACTTGACAGATAAAGTGCTAGCTCAGTTAAATGAGGAATATAAAGCGAAGACTGAAAGTGGTGAATAGAATTTCGTTGCTCGAAGAAAAAAAGGAGTTCTAGATTCTCGATACTCGATCCTGGATGCTCGATGCTCGAAAAAAAGAAGAGCACAGGAGCAGAAACGAAACCGAAACGAGTATCGAGTATCTAGCATCGAAATACGAGATACGGATTTATTGCTATGAAAAAAACTCTAGAAGAATTAGCAAGGCTGGTGCGAGGCAAAGTTGAAGGAGATGGAGGAGTAATAATAGAAGGCGTAGCTAAGGTGGAAGAGGCCAAGAAGGGTGAAATTACCCTGGCTGTTTCCGAAAAATTCCTCTGTGAAGCTAAGAAGTCACAGGCTTCGGCAGTTATTGTTTCTCTGGGGGTTAGAGATTTTTCTAAGCCTACACTTCGAGCAAAAAATCCTCGTTTAGCCTTTGCTCAAATTCTGGAAGTTTTTTATCCTCAAGTACGAAAATTCTCTGGGATCCATCCCACAGCTATAATAGGCAAAGATGCGAAAATAGGTAAAAAAGTAACTTTGGGTGCTTATGTAGTGATAGGTGATGCAGCAAAAATAGAGGAAGGTGCCTACATAAGTTCTGGAGTATATATAGGAAATAGAGTGGTTATAGGAAAAAATAGTCTTCTCTTCCCTAGGGTGACTGTTCTTGACCATACGGTTATAGGAGGGGAGGTAATAATCCATTCGGGAACAGTTATAGGCTCGCATGGTTTTGGATTTGTCAGGAAGGAGGATGGCTCATATCATAAGATACCTCAAACAGGTAGAGTGGTGATCGAGGATAGAGTAGAGATAGGGGCTAATGTGACTATAGACAGGGCGACTATAGGAGAGACAAGTATAGGTTCCGGGTGTAAAATCGATAATCTAGTTCATATAGCACACAATGTTACTCTGGGCAAAAATGTTGCTATAGTAGCCTTGGTAGGTATTTCGGGGAGTTCGACTCTGGGAGATGGAGTGGTTATGGCTGGTCAAGCTGGAGTGACTGAACACGTAACGATTGGAAATAATAGTATAATTGCCGCCAAGTCAGTGGCTACCAAGAATATAGCACCTGGTTCTATTGTTTCTGGTTTTCCAGCAAGGCCACATCATAGACAAAAAAGGATAAAGGCTCTTATTGACCGTTTACCTCAGTTGGTAGAGAGACTGAAAAAATTAGAAGAAAGAGTAAAGGATAAATAGGTGATGTCACTTCAGAAAACTATTGAAAGAACTATTTCCTATACGGGAGTAGCACTGCATCTAGGCGAAGAGGTCACTTTGACTCTAGTTCCTGCTTCTGCTGGAGAAGGAATAGTCTTTATCCGAGATGATATAGCTCATTCTCCTCGAATTAGGGCTCGGGTGAATAAGGTATTTAGTAATATGCGTGGGACCAGTTTAGGCGAGGGGGAAGTAAGAGTCAGGACAGTAGAACATATTCTGGCAGCGCTGGCTGGTCTGGAGATAGATAATGTCCTGGTTAAGGTTGATGGAGAGGAAATTCCAGCAGCCGATGGTAGTGCTCTTCCCTTTGTGGATTTGATTCAAAAAGCGGGGGTAGTGGAACAGGAGCTCCCACGTCAATTCTTTAAAATAGATGAACCTTTCTGGATAGAGGAAGAGGATAAGAGACTAATAGCCCTCCCTTACTCTGGATTGAAAATAACCTATACGGTAGATTTTCCCGATTCTTCTATTAAATCTCAGTTTGCTGAGTTTACTATAAACAAACAAGTATTTATCCAGGAAATAGCTCCCTCCCGAACTTTTGGCTTCATGGAAGAGATAGAGCAATTGAGAAAAAAAGACCTTATTAAGGGGGGGTCATTAGAAAATGCAGTAGTTATTGATAAAAATGGAATTCTTAATAAGGAGGGGCTAAGGTTTCCTAACGAACCTGTGCGCCATAAAATACTAGATTTGCTGGGAGACCTCTATCTTCTGGGCGAGCCCATCCAGGCTCATATTATAGCTGTAAAGTCTGGCCATCTCTTTAATGTTAAGTTGATTAAGAAGTTAGAAGAGTTAAAAAGCAAAAAGAGGACTGTTCTGAATATAAACGATATTGAGAGAGTACTGCCCCATAGGTATCCTTTCCTTCTTGTGGATAGAATATTAGAGCAAGGGGAGAGAGAAATAGTCGGAGTGAAAAATATAACCGTAAATGAACCCTATTTTGTGGGTCATTTCCCGGGACATCCTGTAGTGCCAGCAGCTTTAATTATTGAAGCTATGGCTCAGGTAGCTGGAGTATATCTTTTGTCAGAGAGCAAGAATCGAGGTAAGTTAGCCTATTTTGCAGGGATTAATAAGGCGAGATTCAGAAAGCCGGTAGTCCCGGGAGACCAGCTAATAACTCGAGTGAAAGTGCTAAATCTAAGAAGCTCCACCGGTAAAGTGCAGGCGGCTAGTTCAGTTGACGGAAAGATAGTAGCTGAAGCGGAGTTTCTTTTCAGTTTAGTGAAGAGATAGAAAATGATAGATATTTCCAAAGATGAACTTCCTCAACACATAGCTATTATCATGGATGGTAATGGCAGATGGGCGAAGAAAAGAGGTCTAACCCGTAGTGTTGGTCACAGGGCAGGGATGGAGAAAATAAGGGAAATAACTCAACTTTGTTCAGATTTTGGCATAAAGATTCTTACTATATATGCTTTTTCTTGTCAAAATTGGAAAAGACCCCGAAGAGAGGTAAATTTTCTTATGTCTGGGTTTAAGAGGTATCTAGATAAGGAGAGGGATGAGTTAAATAAGAAAGGTACTCGATTCCGGGTTATTGGCAGAAGAAGGAGACTTTCCTCTTCGCTTCAGAACAAAATAGAAGAAGTGATGAGTCTGACTAAAGATAATAAGGACTTTTTTTTGAATCTAGCCATAGACTATGGGGGGCAGGAAGAAATTATAGACGCAGCCAAGGCTCTGATTAAAGAAGTAGTAAGAGGAAACCTTGCTGTAGAAGAGATAGATATAGACTTATTTAAACAGTATTTATATCTAGAAGATATTCCCTCTCCCGACTTGTTGATTAGGACAGGAGGAGAATATAGAATAAGTAATTTTCTTCTCTGGCATATTGCCTATACAGAATTATGGATGACTCCTGTTTTCTGGCCTGATTTTGGGAAAAAAGAATTTCTTATGGCTCTCAAGGATTACGCAAAGAGAGAAAGGAGATTTGGTAAAATAAAGGAAGAATGAAGTGCTCTTAAAGCGGACTTTGGTAGCCGTGGGATTTATACCCGTTCTTATTTCTTTGATATTATGGAGCAAAGCGGCTTTTTTCATCCTGGTGTGTCTTATTATTGGGGTCAGTCTGTTTGAGTTCTATCAAAAGATGAGAAAAGAAGGAGAGAATATTTTTTTACTAGAGGGCATATTATTAGGCCTTCTGATACCGGTAGGTGTCTATTTGAGAGGAGAGGGAGTTCTACCCATTCTCTTAGTATTCATCATCCTCTTTTTATGTTTGAGGCAATTTGTACACCTTAGAATTCGACAGGCTTTTGTCAACGTCTCTCTAACATTAGGAGGAATTCTTTATATAAGTTTTCTTTTTAGTTATATCATATGTTTGAGAGATATTTCTTCTCTGGGAGCAAGGTTAGTAGTCACTATATTCTTTGCTACCTGGATGGGAGATGCAGGAGCCTACTTTATAGGTGAGAAGTGGGGAAAGCATAAATTATTTCCCCGGGTGAGTCCACACAAATCCTGGGAAGGTTTCATAGGTGCGCTCTTAGTAAGTTGTGTGGCTGTGTTTATGGCT
>WJOQ01000238.1 GCA_009618505.1 Clostridia bacterium
GTGTGGGGATGCTCGGTTATGCCTTTATGGGCAAGGCCCATAGTAATGCCTGCAAAAAAATGCCCTACATCTTTTGGCCGCCCCCAGCTATTCCTAAATTGATTACCATTGCTGGCCGGGCAGAAGCGAGGGTAGCTGAGGCAGCACAGCGCTATGGATATAAAGATTATTCGACTGATTGGCACACCATGATGGACGATGCCAGAATAGAGCTCTTCCATAATGCCGGACCTAATAACATACACGAGGAACCTTGTGTTGCCGCAGCACAGGCAGGCAAGCATATTCTCTGCGAGAAACCCTTAGCTCGTAATGCTGCCGAGGCCAAAAAGATGTTAGAGGCGGTTAAAAAGGCAGGAGTAAAACATATGTGTGGCTTTAACTACCGCTTTGCACCGGCAGTAAGATTAGCCAAAGAGCTTATTGATAAGGGCGCGATTGGTCAGCTCTATCATTTTAGAGCTCAATATCTGCAGGAATGGATTGTTGATCCTGAATTTCCTTTGATATGGCGGCTAGATGAGAAAATTGCCGGTAGTGGCGCCTTGGGCGATTTTTCCCATATAATTGATCTGGCCCGTTTCTTAGTTGGTGAACCTAAGTCAGTAAGTGCACTTACTAAAACGTTCATCAAGGAGAGGCCATTACCTGACAAACCAGATAAGCGTGGCAAAGTTACTGTTGACGATGCCTTTGAAGCGATAGTAGAATATGAAAATGGTGCAGTAGGAACCTTAGAAGGTTCCAGGTTTTGTCCGGGAAGAAAGAATTACGAATATTTTGAGATTAATGGAGCTAAAGGCAGTATTTTCTGGAATCTGGAGAAATTAGACGAATTAGATGTGTACTTTGATGAAGAAAGATATATGGAAACAAAAGGCTTTCACAAAATTTCAGCCACAGAGTCTTACCATCCCTTTTACGATAAATGGTGGCCTCAAGGTCATCTCCTGGGTTGGGAAAATACCTTTGTCAATCAGCTTCACCATTTTATCGACGCCATAGTGAATGATAAAGAAGTGGCGCCCTATGGGGCTACTTTTGAAGACGGGTATAGGGCAGCGGTGATATGCGATGCCATTCTTAAGTCGGCCAGTCTTGGCAAACGTATGGAAATCAAATATTAGCCATCTTGAAGTTTAGGAAATTTTTATATCTAAGTATCTGAGCTGGAGGCGTCTTAGGGCCGTTACCCCTCAATAACCATTTTGTAGGCGGATATTATGGTCAGATTCTCCATTGTATTCAAGGATTCTATCTTAATAGAAATCCGGCAGGTTACTAAATGGCATAGCTAGTTTTTGACAATACTTGGACGAAACCGGAGGAAGGTTTTATGAGTAGAGAGAGTACTACCGTAACTTATCTTTTAACCCCTAAGGTAGAATCTATTGAGAGGGCGGCTGATCTACTCCTGGCTGAGATGACCAGTGGGATGCAGTATATATCCACCCGTAAAGGGGTAGAGATGTACAAATGTGAAGATAGACTGCCTTACATAGATGGCTCAGTTAAAGGAGAGATTCTTTCCATCCAGAAGAAAGAAAATAATAGTTTTCTGGTTAAGCTATCTTTTCCTGTCACTAATCTTGACCCAGATCTGGGTGGGATATCTAATCTTTGGGCCATGGTAGCTGGCGAGGTATTCAGTCTTTACTTTATTGAAAGAGCAAAATTTCTGGAACTCGAGCTTCCCCCCTCTTTTAAGAATCATTATGAAGGCCCTCAATTTGGGATTGATGGAATAAGAGAACTTCTGCAGGTAAAGGATAGACCCCTAATGGGAGCTATCATAAAGCCAAATTTAGGTTTGAATCCTGAAAAGACAGCCAAGGTGGTTTCTATTTTGGCTAAAGCTGGATTTGACTTTGCAAAGGATGATGAGATATGCGTAAACCCTGATATCTGTCCTCTAGAAGAAAGAGTAAAGCTGGTGCGCGAAACTTTAGATAAGATTCAAGAGCGCTCCGGGAAAAAGATGCTTTATATGGCTGATGTTACCTCTGATTTTGCCACCTTGGGCAAAGCAGCAGAGATGGCTATCTCTGCTGGCGCAGGTGGACTAATGCTCGACCCTTTCTCTATAGGTTTATCCAGCATAGATTATCTAAGAAAGAATTTCTCTTGCCCTATTTATGTACACCGGGTAGGCTACGGCCTTTTTTGTTCTGGGAGCTTAAGTATCTCCTATGAGATTTTCACAGAGCTCTTTAGGATGCTGGGAGCAGATTTCTCTCATGTGGGAGGAATCTGGGGAAAATCTCAAGAGGCAAAATATAAGGTGAGTGAGTATGTGGACATCTTAAGGAAGCCTTCTTCCATAAAGGCTACCTGGCCAGTAGTTTCTGGTATCAGCTTAGAAAATATGGCTGAATACTATCACTTTTACGGAGATGAGACTCTCTTTTTGGACCATATAGATATTTATAAAGATGAACAGAGTTCAGCCAGAAAGTTGAGGGCTCTTAAGCAAGAAATGGGACTAGCAAACTGAAGGGAGATTCTGAGTGAAAAAGAAGATGCTGGCGG
>WJOQ01000008.1 GCA_009618505.1 Clostridia bacterium
TGAAAACCTGGCTTTAGGTTGTCTAGGATAGATGAGAATACAATCAATTTTATGGATATAGAGATGATCTATACAAACTTTATTAAATTTATGATGGATTATGTCTGCTATTACCTGTTGATATCCTTAAGCATAATCAGGGATACTAGTCTTACCAGAAGAATTAAAAAGAATAAAGGTGCAATGTTTATATCATTTGTCAAAGCTTATGCCAGAAAAATATAGATGCATTAATAATCTGGATTTTTTCTTCTGAAAATATTTCAGTATTATATCGATTCTCAACCCTATCGTAGATATTTATAAAAATCTTTACAAAAACTTTCTTGACAGATATTATTTAATATTATAGTATGATAGCAGTGTCAGATAACGGTATCATAACAAATTTTGTTTAATAAAGATATGGATAGAATTACATTAGAAGATATTGCAAAAAAAAGCGGGGTTTCTATAAAAACAGTATCCAGGGTGCTTAATAATGAAAAATATGTGCAGGAAAAGACAAGAAAAAATATATTAAAAATCATTAAGGAACTGAATTATATTCCCAGCAGAGTTGCAAGAAGCTTATCGAAAGGCCAGACTAAAAATATAGGATTTATTATACCTGATATAACCAACCCCTTCTTTCCAGAAATAGTTAAGGGTGCATCTGATTTATTATTTTCTAAGGATTATTATGTTCATTTATGTAATTCAGATAATGATCCCAAGAAAGAAGAAATATATATTAAAGACTTACAATCAATGTGGGTTGACGGAATTATTATTGCACCTTCTGATACAGAAAACAGAAATATTAAAATATTCAATTCAATTGCATCTCCATTTATAGTAGTTGACAGGGAGATTGAAGGCTTAAAGAAAGATTTGATTGTTGTTAATAACAAAAAAAGTGCATATGAAGCCGTCAGCTACTTGATCAGAAATGGGCATAAAAAGATTATACTTTTAAATGGCCCTAAGTATACTATTACAGCTCAAAATAGATTTATAGGCTGGAAGATGGCTCTGGAAGAGAAAGCTTTGTTTCGAGAAGAGTTTGCATTCTGGGGTAATTTTTCTATCGACTCGGGTTATGAAATGATGAAGAAAGTTTTTAATAATTTGGGTAAAGTTGATGCTGTTTTTGCCTGCAACGATCTTATTGCTTTAGGAGCTATACAGGCGATTGAAGAGAAAAAATACAAGATACCTAATGACGTATCTGTTATGGGTTTTGATGATATCTACTTAAGTAAGTTTTTAAAACCACCGCTTACTACAGTAAGGCAACCAATATATGAAATAGGAAAGAGGGCAGCTGAATTATTGCTTAGCAGGATTAGTAGCAAGGAAAAATTTATTCCTCAAAAAATAGTAATTGAAGGGAAATTAATAGTTAGAAGTTCTATATCTAAAAAGGATTAAAATGAAGAAAGTAACTGTTGTGGGAAGTTTAAATATCGATCATGTTTTAAAAGTAGAGAAGCTACCATTAAAAGGAGAAACAATATATAGATATTAAAAAATGGGTAAGGGATTTAAGAAGGTGATTTTTGAGTATATTAATAACAATATAAGGAATATAAGGGATAAAAAAGGAGGTGATACAATCAAAAATTTAAGTAGATTTATAAACAAAAGACAAAAAAGGAGAGTGTAAAAATGAAAAAGTCATTAATATGGCTAGTAACACTGATGTTGGTTGCAACTTTTTCTTTAGTTGGTTGTAAAGCAGCTGAAGTAGCTGTAGAAGAAGAAACACCGGCAGTAGCAGAAAAAGAGGAAGTAGTTGAAGAGGAAGAAGTAACTCCTGCTGAAGAGATTAAAACGATAGCCGTAATTGTACCGCCGGTGGAGAATCCCTTCTTTGGAACTATGCAAGAGATAGCGGCAGCCAAAGCTGAGGAGCTGGGTTACAATACAGTTAAGCTAGTCCACGATGACGATGCCAATAGACAGCTGGAGCAGTTCGAGACCGTTATTGCCCAGGGTGTAGCAGCTATCATACTAGATAACGCCGGGGCTGAAGCTACAGTGGCAGCGGTTCGGAAAGCAAAGGATGCTGGTATCGGCTGTTTCCTGGTAGACAGAGAAATCACCGAGGAAGGTGTAGCAGTATCCCAGATTATATCCAACAACTACCAGGGTGCCACCATCCTGGCAGAGTACTTCGCAGAGTTAATGGATGAGGAAGGAACATATGTCGAGCTAACAGGGAGAGATACTGATACTAATGCTCATATCCGTAACGAGGGTTATCATGACGTACTCGACCAAATTGTGGGTATGGAAATGGTGGCCGTGCAAACAGCCAACTGGAGTCAGACAGAGGGTTACACTGTAATGGAGACTCTCCTGCAGCAAAACCCAGGTATCAAGGGTGTAATCTGCGGTAATGACACTATGGCCCTAGGTGCTCAGGCTGCCCTTCTGACAGCTGATAGAGCTGATGTAATTTGTGTTGGATTTGATGGCAGTGACGAAGCTATTGAGTCTATTATGAAGGGTGAACTAAAAGCTACAGCGCTACAGCCTGTGGCTGAGATGGCTTTGCAGGCTGCTATCCAAGCTGACGAGTGGATTAGGACTGGTAGCACAGGCAAACCAGAGAAGCAGTCTATTGATATGGTGTTGCTTACCCCAGAGAATGCTGACCAATATGAGGGTTATGCACCTAAGTAATAGAAGAAATAGGAATTTCTGAAAGGTGGAGGTGGCTTTAAGCAATAATGTTTGAACTACCTCCACCCTTTGTGAGTAATTATCGAGGAGAGAAGGCAATATGAAGAAGATTGGCATTATAAACTTTCCAATATCTGCGGCTATTGCCAGCTTGGGTCACAATGACACACTGACAATTGTTGATGCTGGTTTCCCAATTCCCTCAACGACCAAGCGAATTGATATAACGTTGGCACCAGGAGTGCCAGCATTCTTGCAAACATTGGAGGTTGTATTAAATGAATTATTTGTTGAACGAGCCATTGTGGCCGAAGAAATTCTAAGTTATAGTCCCCATATATACAAAGGTATTCAGAAGTTACTTCTGAATGCACCAATTGATATGATTAAACATACTGAATTTAAGCAAAAGACACAAACAACCAGAGCAATAATTCGCACAGCCGAATTCACTCCCTATGCAAATATTATCTTAGTAGCAGGAGCGTGGGGTTTCAAGCTTTAGGTGTGAAATCATTGCTAGACGGGAAGTGGAGGTATTGATAAGAGTAATATTTTTTAAATAAAATTTTTAATTTAATTATATATAGGAACGAATGGGTGGATGATGAAGTGTGTAATTTATTAACTAAAAAAACCATTAATCAAGTCCTATATGCCAAGAATAAGAGGTAAAACTATGAAACACAAGAAGAGCTTGGCTATTGCTATAGTGGTCATTGTCTGTATTGGTCTGGCTACCGTGTCATGGATTTATGGCTTTACCGTTGTCTCAACTGAAGAAGCAGGAGAGACAAGTGGATGGGCACACGACGTAGGCTTCGACGAAGTAGCATACGTAGATGAGATATGGGAAAGTAAAGTCATCCCTACTATTTTAGAAGAGGCAAATGAACTGCCTACTGTACTAAAGGATATGGTACCTGATGAGGATGGGTTTATGCAAAAGGAAGAATTGATCCCAATTGCTGAGGAATATGGCCTGATCACTGTGGGTGAAGCTCATGTGTATATGGTTAAGGGACAGGGCAAGATAGTTGATGTTGATACCGAGTCCAGCGCTGGGACACTTGAACTCTCACTTAATGGATATACAGGTCCTATCAAGATCAAATTTTATATTGGTCCACGAATTCCTAGTGACGAGAGTTCGGTGCGAGATGCCGTAGGCTTTATCAATTTTGGAGATTTCAGAGAACAAACCGAGTATTGCAAAGTCGGTACTGAAATCAACAAGCGCAGCATGATTCAAGTTGACCTTCCAACTGACAAAGATAGTTTGCAAGGTAAAACGATTAGTTTTTATGGGGCATTTACAATCCGGACATTCAACTTGGTTAAAATTGAACTGGAGGAGATTAAAATCGTCCCAATCCAAATAGATATTGTGGAGGTGTAATACAATGACTGAACAATCCATTGTTAGTAAATCTGCTGCAGTGCCTGTGTCTGGTCCCAATGGTGATGTGATCCTACGTACCGAGAGTATTACTAAGGTGTTCCCTGGCACTGTAGCGTTGGATCAGGTGGATTACAATATATATAAGGGCAAGATCAACGCCCTAGTTGGGGAGAACGGAGCTGGTAAGTCAACATTAATGAAAATACTGGTTGGTAATGAACAAAGTACAAAGGGGAGAGTCATCTTAGAGGGAGAAGAAATCCATGTAAGGTCACCTCAGGATGCAATGCGCTATGGGATTGGCATCATCTACCAAGAACTTGATTTGTGCCCCAACATGAGTATAACTGAGAACATTTTCCTGGCGCGTGAAGCCATTCGTCGTGGCATAATTGATAAGAGAACTCAGCAACAACGCACACGCGAGTTAATCCAGCGCCTGGAACACAAAATTGACCCAAACACCTTGGTGAGTAACCTGCGCATTGGCGAGCAGCAGATTGTGACAATTGCCAAGGCGCTGGCACAAGATACACGCATTCTGGTTATGGATGAGCCTACCTCGGCATTGAGTACTACTGAAGTCGAAGTGCTTTTTCGCGTCATTCACGAGCTTAAGTCACATGGAATTACAATAGTCTACATTTCACACAAATTGGACGAAGTACTGCAAATTGGTGATTGCATTACTGTGCTGCGCGATGGACGCATGGTAGCTGAAGAAGCTGTAAAAAATATCGATCTGCACTGGGTTATTGAAAAGATGATAGGTAGGGAACTAGAGGCGCTGTTCACACGTAAGAGGCACGAGATTGGTAAAGTGCTGCTTCGGGTGGAGGACATAATCTTACCCAAGGTTGATGGAGGCTATTTGGTTAATCATGCCTCTTTCGAGTTGCATGAAGGTGAAATCCTGGGCATTTATGGTATGAAGGGTGCCGGCAGGTCCGAGATGTTAGAATGCCTGATAGGCGCTAACCCGCGAGCGATTGGTAAAATCTGGCTTGGAGGTCAAGACATTGGGGGCAGTACGATATTGAAACGTATTCAGGCAGGACTTGTGTTGGTGCCGGAAGACCGACAGCGAGATGGTCTTGTGCTAACATTATCTGTTGCTCATAACATGATTCTGGCTAGCTTGAAAAAATACCTCAACCGTTTTCGGTTGTTTCTGGTAGGGAGGAAAGAGAAGAAAGCTGTCAACTCCTTGATTAAGGAATTGTCTATCAGAGTCGCTGACCCTAGAAATCTCATCGTATCGCTCAGTGGCGGCAGCCAGCAGAAAGTTGTTATAGCTAAGGGGGTACTCACAAGTCCCAAGGTACTGATGCTAGATGAACCGACGCGAGGCATCGACGTCGGCGCAAAACACGAAATCTTCGAAGTTATGGAAAGTTTAGCTACTAAAGGGTATGGAATCCTGTTCGTCTCATCTGAGTTAAAGGAGATTCTGGCAATGTCGGATAGTATCTTGGTAATGTCGAAAGGTACGATTACCGGTAGATTTACGAGAGAAGAGGTAACTGAAGCGAAGCTGGTTAATGCATCAGTTGTCGGCAATGAGTTAGCAAACAATAATAGATAGGAGATAAGTTAACAATGGACGGAAGTAAAGCTACTAAGATGGAGGGATTGAAGCGTATCACTGGAATGGATATCATACAGTTGATTTTACGCGGGCGAGTGTTCGTAGCCCTGATTATAGTTATTGCAGTGTTTTCAATAGTCTCACCAGGATTCCTGAGCGTAGCGAATATCGTTATCATGTCGAAACATGTATCACTCTTTGCAATATTGGGTATCGGTATGACATTTGTAATATTGTCTGCTGGCATCGACCTCTCCGTAGGCTCGATTGTTGGTCTGTCTGCAATGGTTGCTGGCGGCTTGATTAACGAGGGCATCCGGTTGCCCCAGTTTGGAGTGATTATATATCCAAATACCTGGATGGTTGTTATTATTACACTGCTTGTAGGAATAGTAATGGGCGCCATCAATGGTTTGGTGATTAGTCGTCTCAAGGTAACTCCTTTCATCGCAACTCTCGGGATGTTATACGTAGCACGCGGTCTTGCCGGATTGCGTAACAAAGGCTACACCTTTTCTAACTTAATTGGTGAGCCTGAATTTGGTAACACAGGTTTCGGGCGATTGGGCGCGGGTGACTTTTTAGGTATTAACTACGCCATCTGGATTATGTTGGTCCTTGCTTTGGTGGCTTATTTTGTCACGACGCGACTACCTTTTGGCCGCCATGTGTATGCGATTGGTGGCAATAGACGTGCCGCTGAACTCTCAGGTGTGCGTACCAACCGAACTGAAACCATTGTCTATATGATTAGCGGTTTCTGCGCGGCTACGGTGGGGCTGATTATCGCCTCGCAATTGGTAGCTGCTCATCCGGCAACTGGTACAGCCTTTGAATTGACCGCCATTGCCACAGTTGTTCTAGGAGGAACTTCCCTAATGGGTGGCCGTGGCAGCATCGGCGGTACAATAGTTGGCGCCTTTGTCATAGGAGTACTGAGCGATGGGTTGGTCATATTAGGCTTTTCCTCATTCTTACAAAATGTGATAAAAGGCGCAGTGATTGTAACAGCAGTGGTCATTGACCAAGTACAGGCACGTATGCAGGAGCGTATTGCATTGCAGCGGTAAGAGTTAAAGTAGGTAAGAAAATGAAAATAATTGTTTTTGGAAGTATCAACATAGATTTTATTGCAAGAACATCACGTTTACCTGTACCCGGTGAAACAATTATCGGGTATGATTTCCAGAACTTACCCGGTGGAAAGGGTGCTAATCAAGCAGTCGCATGTGCCAGATTAGGGGCTGAAACAATGATGATAGGTTGTGTTGGGAGTGATATATTTGGTGACAATATAATTACTGAACTAAAAAATTCAAAAGTGGATGTTTCACTGATATCCAGAAATAATAGAGTTTCCACCGGAGTTGCTTTAATTACTGTAAATGAGACTGGAGAAAACAATATAATTATAATTCCGGGTGCAAATGGAGAAGTTGGCAAAAATGAATTAATGATTTTAGAGAGTACTTTAGAAAAAGTAGATATTCTTCTACTTCAATTAGAGATTCCAATAGATATTGTTCTACAAGCAGCTATTTTAGGAAAAGAAAAAAAGGTAACAGTAATACTTGATCCTGCACCAGCCCAAAAATTTCCGGAAGAACTTTTTAGATTAGTGGATGTTTTCACACCGAACGAAATAGAAACTGCTTCATTAGTAGGATTCAATATTGATAGCTGGGATAAGGCCAGTAAAGCTGCTCATATATTTTTACAAAAAGGTGTTAGACAATCTGTAATAAAAATGGGAAATAAAGGAACTCTTCTTACAAACCAAAAGTTTGAACAAATCTATCCTTCAGTACCCGTAGAAGCAATTGATACAGTCGGTGCCGGGGATGCATTTAATGGTGCACTTGCTGTAGCTCTTAATGAAGGGAAAACAATAAATGAAGCAGTCCAGTGGGGCAATGCCGCAGGAGCTTTTGCAGTTACAAGAAAAGGAGCTCAAACAGCAATGCCTAGTCGAAGTGAATTAACGGTCATGTTAGGAAAATTAGAAAGGTGAGAAAATTATGTTTACAAAACCAGAAAAGGTAAGAGCAGCTGTAATGACAAAACCCGGTGTAATGGAAATTCGTACATACCCATATCCTAAAATTGATAGTGATACAGCCATAATAAAAATAGAAATGTGTGGTATCTGTGGAACGGATAAGCATATTTTTAAGGGTGATGCGACAAAGATTCGTGGAAAGTCTCTTTTTCCAATGCCAAATGGACATGAAATGATAGGTACAATTGTTGAGATTGGAAAAGACGCTGCTAAGAATATGGAAGCTGATGGTAAGACATTAAAAATCGGAGACAGAGTAGCTGTAGCAGTTGAAATAAATTGCGGGAAATGCTGGTATTGCATAAATCAATATGATAATACAACTTGCGAAAACCAAGTTATGGCATATGGAATTCACCCGACAGCTGATGCACCGCCTCATTTGCGGGGAGGATTTGCTGAGTATATGTATATATTTCCAAATTCAATACTTTTTAAGATTCCTGAAGATATGCCAACAGAGGTAGCAGTTTTTGTAGAAGAAATGGCAGTAGCCTATTCTTCATTAGCTAGAGCAACGCAACCTTATCCTGCAATAAAGGAAGGATTTGGTCCAGGTGACTCTGTTGCAGTTCTTGGAAATGGTCCTCTAGGTATTTTACATGGAATAATGGCAAAAATTCAAGGGGTGGGAATGATGATAGCTACAGATTTAGCTGATAGACGACTAGAAATGGCGAAATCGCTTTATGCCGACTTTACAATTAATGCTACAAGGATGTCCTCTAAAGAAAGGATACAAAAAGTCAAAGATTTAACAGGAGGTATAGGACCTGATTTAGTAATTGAAGCAGCAGGAGAGCCAGAGGTATTTATAGAAGCACTTGAGACAGTAAGGAAAGGTGGTACTGTA
>WJOQ01000197.1 GCA_009618505.1 Clostridia bacterium
CTCTTCTTTTAGATAAGGCACAATCTCGCATACACATTTTTCACCTTCTTTGAGATAGTGCACGATTTTTATTCTCACAGGGTGAGATAGAGCTTTAAAGTACTCTGCTTGGGCTTCATAAGCTTTACCGTCCACTATAACCTCTCCTTTATCTATGATTATATGGTTAAATACTCATATAGTATTATAAATAAAAATATCTTTATGTCAAGAGTTGGATAAATCCCGCCTGTAATATCTTGATTTTCAGAGCCATTTTTGGTTAACCTTCACACAAAAATTTTATCCTGTCTTCTCTTGCCATCCCCCAGTTTTTGAATCAGAGACATAAGCCATTCAAATAATATCCTGACCATATTTGTCCTTGACAAAAAAATTCTTTATACTATAATAATTTGTGAGTAAACTCTCGATTGGATAGCTTGACATATAGAAACGCTTAGTATATCATTCATTGTGGTTCATAGTCAAAGCAGATGTTTCGTGAGAAATATCACAATATTGATGAATTTAAGAATTTCTATTGACTTATTTTGTGAGGGAAATTCGCAAGTTGGCCTTGGTATATTGACTTCAAATACCGAAACACACTTTGACAGATAAAAGCGGTATTTACTCCTGGCTCATGAAATTAGCAAAAAGGAGGCGACAAAAAAATGTCTAAAGAGAGAGCATTAAAAAACCCTCAAGTGGATGAGATGTCAGATGACTTAGAAAAGGTCCTCTCTACCATACTCAAAAAAATAAATCTAGCTCCTGATCAACATGAAACATTTGGAACGAGAGATGTTGAGTACCCAAAAAAGTACACTGATAAGAAATCAACAATGGGGGGTCGGCACCGACTCCGGTTTTTGTTCCACCTGGAGAATAAACGTAGGCATAAGACACAAATCCTAAAAGTATTAGAATTAGCAGCAAAAGACGATAAAATCCTGGCTCAGTTGGCAGAGGATCCAGCTCAAGTCCTCAACAAGTTTGATCTGGCTGCCGAAGACTATGCGGCTTTAGCCAGCGGAGATATCAAATCTATTGAGAAAATTACCGGGGAATTAACCAAAAAACAAAAGACCTGGCTAAATTGTCGTCTTCAGCAAGAAAAATGGTAATTAGAGAAAAAGGAGTTTAAACGATGCCATACAAAGCACCCACTGCTATTATGGAAACAGTATCTGCTGTGGGCCAGGGAAAAACAGAAATAACCTGGAACAAGGTATTAGTTTTAGGTTTTCTCGCAGGTGCCTACATTGCCTTTGGAGGATTCTTAGCAGTGATCGCTGCCGCCGGAGATCCATGGCCAAGAGAGTTGCCAGGCCTGCAGAAACTTGTCTTCGGTGCTGTCTTTCCAGTGGGTCTGATGCTCGTGGTTATCGGCGGTGCAGAACTCTTCACTGGAAATTGTATGTATCCTACAATTGCTTGTCTAAATAAGAGGAGTAGTTGGAGAGGCTTGATAAAGAACTGGACTGGTTCCTATATAGGTAATTTTATTGGAGGAATCTTCGTTGCCTATTTTCTAGGTATTGGCACTGGGCTGTTACTCAAAGAACCCTGGATGAGTTATATCACTGAGATCGCTCGGGCAAAATGCGGATTTAGCTTTACTCAAGCACTTTTGCGTGGAGTAGGATGCAACTGGCTGGTCTGCTTAGCCCTCTGGTTAGCATCAGGAAGTGATGATATAATAGGTAAGATCTTCGCAATCCAATTCCCTATCATGGCTTTCGTTGTCCTGGGATTTGAACATAGTGTTGCCAATATGTTTTTTATTCCTGCCGGTATGTTTATTACAAATGAAATTAGCTGGAGGATGTTTTTGCTGAACAACTTGTTACCGGTAACCCTGGGAAATATCGTGGGTGGAGTCTTCTTCGTTGGTATGCTTTACTATTACATATATGGCAAAGAGAGTCGTGGAAGGAGATGGTCTATAGCACTGGTGGGTGTTGGTAAAAGAGGAACGACTCTGTCGAACAATCTTGTTTTTGAGGAGAATGGGTTCCATATAATCGGATTTGACGTAAATCCAAATAAGATTGGTAAGAGAGTAGCCGGTGTAAAGGTATATCATCCTTACCAGATGCCCAAAATAATAAGCGAACAAAAAATTCAAATAGGAATGATTCTTAATTTTTCTTCCACCAGAGTGGTTGTTCCCTCTTATGTCAAACTAAAAAATGCTGATTTCACCTCTCAACTTGAAGTTATGCCCCAATCAGATTCTTAACAATTAAGGTTTTCATTTATTTTTCCAATAACAACCTTAGATATATTTGCCAACAAATCTACATTTATGTAGAATAGGAGTATCTGATATGTGCTTAGAAATTAGGCATGTAGAGAAGGTATAACTCCCACTGAATAATCTGATAGAGGTTTAGGCTATGCCTAGAGAAAAAGCCTCAGAAAATGTGACTATCCGCCTTTCCCTTTGTCTTAAATATCTCAGGGGAATGAGCGAAGAGACAAGGATATCTTCTGGCCGACTTGCTGAACTGGTAGGAACATCAGGCGCAAGGGTAAGAAAAGACCTCTCTTATTTTGGGCAATTTGGAACGCCGCGTAAGGGATACAGAGTAGGGAGGTTGCGAGAGGAGATCTCAAAAGTATTAGGTCTCGATAGAGTCTGGCCCATAGCACTGGTGGGTGTTGGTAAACTAGGGAGAGCTTTACTAAACAACTTTGGTTCTGAAAGAGGTAGTTTCCATATCCAGGTCGGATTTGATGTAAATCCAAATAAGATTGGTAAGAGAGTAGCCGGTGTAAAGGTATATCATCCTTACCAGATGCCCAAAATAATAAGGGAACAAAAAATTCAAATAGGAATGATTGCTGCTCCGGCTGAGGCAGCACAAGAATCAGCAGACCTCCTTGTTATAAGCGGGATAAAAGGTATTCTTAATTTTTCTTCCACCAGAGTGGTTGTTCCCTCTTATGTCAAACTAAAAAATGCTGATTTCACCTCTCAACTTGAAGTTATCACCTACTATATCGTTAATAATCAGCGTTCCAAGTTAGCTCATAGCTGATAGCTCATAGCAAAACCAAAACAAAAGAATTAGCTCATAGTAAATTCAAAACATAGCCCATGGCTCAACTTAATTAGGACGCAAATTTTCGCAGATATATGTCCAAAAAGCAAATTCCCATACTATTCAATTATCTACAAGAAACTAAGTATTCTTGATGACGAGTCGCAAGATGAAGAGGATAGTCCACCGATCAAGCAAGTGAATAGGTGGCAACCGTCCAAATATTAGAAAAGAAGAGAGGAACATGGAAAAAAAAGTACTGCTAGTTGATGATGAAGTTGATTTTGTAAAGGTCAACAAGGTAACTTTGGAGAAGAAGGGATATAAGGTAGTGGCTGCCTACGATGGAACAGAAGCTCTGCGGAAGGCTCTTCAGGAAAAACCAGATATTATAATATTGGACGTGATGCTGAAAAAAAAAACCGAGGGGTTTGACGTCTCCCGAGAACTCAGAGAGCACAAAGAAACTCGGGACACACCGATAATATTGCTAACAGCCATAAAAGAAAATATGGATATTGAGGGGGAGATAGAACCTGATAAGGAGTGGTTGCCTGTGACCGAGTTCCTGGAAAAACCTGTGTCTCCAGACGAACTAGTAGAGAAAATAGCAAAAGTACTTGGCAGAAGAAAAAAAATGAGTTTATAGTAATGGCTAAATTATCATTTCAGCGAAAGATCTTTTGCTACTTCACGCTGGTTCTCGTGTTGGTAGGAGCTCTTGCTATACTTGTATCTCTGCATACCTCTCAGATTGTTCTTAACGAAACAAAAAGTAGAGTTGCCATTGATTTGCGAGTGGCCCACAAGTTTCTGGATAAGGAGATAGAAAAATCAGTAATTACTCTGGAGCTTGTGGCAGAGAAACAGAGGCTAATAGATCCTCTCGAAAAATCCCAACCTATTCCCGCTGATGTAAGAGCCTGGCTTGAGAAAAAAAGAGTTGATTCTGGTTTTGATTTTCTTACCTTATGTAATGAGAAGGGGAAAGTCATACTCCGAACCCGTTTTCCATACAACAAGGGGGACTTTTCTTTCCCAAATGGGATTGTATCAGGAGCCCTCCAGAGAAAAAGTGCATCAGGCATTGTAATAATACCTTCCCAGGCTTTGAAGATGGAGGGAGAAGACTTACTTCAGCAAGCATATATTCAATTCATGCCCACTCCTCAAGCCAAACCTCGTTCCGAAAAAGCGGAAACCTCAGGGATGGCCCTTATGGCTGCTGTGCCTGTATGGACAAGAGATGAAAGAATAATAGGTGTTTTGTATGGAGGAACTTTGTTAAATAGAAACTATCAGTTAGTTGATTATGTAAGAGATATGGTCTTTGAAGAGAAAGAATACAAAGGGAAACCATTTGGAACCGTGACTATTTTTCAATGGGATGTACGAATAACCACTAATGTAAAAGAAAAAAATGGTTCTCGAGCTATTGGAACGCGTGTTTCGAGAGAAGTCTATGAAAAGGTTCTGGAGAATAGAAAAACGTGGCTGGATAGAGCTTTTGTAGTCAATAACTGGTATATATCAGCCTACGAACCGATATATGCCCCTGACAACAAGATAATAGGGATGTTGTATGTAGGGGTTCTGGAGGATAAATATGTTGACATCAGAAACGGAATCTTTCTCAGTTTTCTGCCCATACTATTTGGAGGTATTGTTGGTGTCCTTATTCTTTCTTATCTTTTATCTCGAGGACTTTCTAAACCCATAAAGAGGCTAGTCGAAACAACTAATCGTATTGCAAGAGGAGAAATGCGTGATATTTTAGAGAAAGAGAGGAAATATCCTCAAGCTGAGAAAGTGTCATATTCAGAAATTGAAGAGCTAGTACGAAATTTCAACCGAATGACCGCTGTTCTATACAAAAGGGAGGCAGAGCTAAAAAAAGCAAACGATGATTTGAGGCAGATAAATCACCACTACATGGAAATACTTGGCTTTGTAACTCATGAAATCAAGAATAGACTCGGCATCATACTGAGTAGTGCTTATAATCTCAACCAAGGAATGACAGGAACGCTGAACAAGGAACAGGAAACCATGGTGGATGTACTATTGCGAAACTCTGAGAGACTTAGCGATATGATAAAGAATTACCTTGACCTGAGTCGAATAGAGAAAGAAGAGTTAAAAGTTAACAGACAGGAACTCGAATTTAAAAAAGATATTTTGGAGCCCGTTTTAGATGAGTTTAAAGGTCAATTTGAAGCACGAGGTATACTTCTGGAAGTAGATGTCCCTAGTTCTCTTAAACTCATAGCAGATCCCGACCTCCTGAAAATAGTAATGGAAAATCTTTTGAGTAATGCCATAAAATACGGAAGAGAAAAAGGCAAGATCAAAATAGGTGCTCTCAGACAAGAAAATGAGTTACAGGTAAATGTGTGGAACAAAGGTGAGGGAATTCCTAAGAATAAGAGAGACCAACTTTTTACCAAGTTTGCCCGCCTCAGCGGGAGAGAATTAAGAAAAGAACAAGGAAGTGGATTAGGTCTTTTTGTTACCAGAGAAATTATCCAAAAACAAGGGGGAAAAATGTGGGCTGAGTCTCAAGAAGGACAATGGGCTAACTTTATCTTCACCATACCCTTGAGAGGAAAAAGTATATAAGCGGACTAACTTCCCCACTCTTCTTTTAAGGTAAGTTGTTTTCTACATCTGGGGCAGAGAATACGTAGATGGTCAGAACGTCCCAAAGGTGCTTCTTTTTTCCGGCCCACCCTCTCTTCTAACAGCCCTATTTCTTCATGGGAAGCAAGAAATAGATTAGGATTGGAAAATGCCTGTGGGCCTAACCTTTCTACCAGCCAGTGAAGGTGTTTTTGCGTAGTAATGGGTTCGCCGCAGTACTCACACAATACCAATTTATCCTCGACGGTGACCATACACTCTTTCCTGTCCAGAGTAGCTAAGTCATACTTCTGGGTTAGATGAACTCCTGTTTCAGTGAGGCAATTGGCCTCACACTGACCACAGAAGATACAGATATCATAATGAAGGACCATTCTACGAAAACCAGGAGGGGGCAATTGGGAATTTTCTTCTCTATCATCCGCGCCAGACTCTTTGGTTGTTTCTACAATCTCAATAGCTTTGGCCGGGCAGACATTAGCGCAAGCCCCGCAAACAACACATTCTTCCTGGCTGAACTCTGGTTTGCCTCGATAAGCGGGAGCTGCCGGCGCAGGAATTTTAGGAAATTTAGTAGTGTAGGGACCTTTTATCAGAGCAGTGAAAGCTTCTTTTAGCTCTCGCAATTTAGGGTATTTCATTTTTTATCTTCCTTAAGTTTATCGACGACACTCTTCTCCCAGAGTTTAATTCCGGAACGATGAGCAGCATGAGCAATAGCATGAGCCCCAGTAGGTGAGCTCATTACGATAAAAACAATAGCCAGGATAGACTTCCATAAGAAATCGCTCAAAAGGAAGGTCCCAAAAAGGATAAAACAGGTTCCCAGGGTTACACACTTGGTTGAAGCCTGCAGACGATTATAGACATCAGGCAATCGCACCAGACCAATACAACCCAACAAATCAAAGGCTAATCCAACTATGAGGAATATTTTTCCTATTACTAGCACAATCTCACTCATCGAATCCCTTCCCTTCTAAGTATTTAGCCAAAGCCAAAGCTCCGATAAATCCAAGCACAGCCCAGGCAATACCAATATCCATAAAGAATTTCCTGGGAGTGTAAATAGTGAAAAGGGCACAAAAACCAACCACCAGAATCCCCAGGATATCCACTGCTACAATCCTATCAGCAGGGGTTGGACCGCGAAAAACGCGGTAAAGGCATAAAAAACAGGAAATGATTAAGGGTAGAGAAAAAATGAGAGGTATGTCAGCTATCATTCAAAAATCTCCTTAAGAATCTTCTCGAACTTTCTAATAATCATCTCCGTAGCCTCTTCCACATCGCTCGTTCTTACTTTGATCCAGTGAACATAGAGATAGCCGTCATCGGTCATCTCTACGGACAAAGTACCTGGCGTTAAAGTGATAGAGTTAGCCAGAGCTACCTTCGCCGTACTATTGGTAAGAGTAGTCTTGACCTTGACAATTCCTGGTTCGATAGGAAGAGCAGGATGGAGGACTCGATAGGCAACATCAAAATTTGCCAATAGACAGTAATAAGTAAACAGGGGAATATAGTAAAGAAGATAAGCCAGCCGTTTAATTTGAAAGAAATTCTTTGCCCGCTCAACAAACACATCGCCAAACCACAAAGCAATAAATACAGATACAACCAGCCCCACCAATAGAGAAGGCAAATAGAGTGTCCAGGTAAGCACCATCCAACAAAGAAAAGATATAATACCCAGAACCAATTTCTTCATCCTATCCTCCCAGGATAATACTGCTATACTTTATTCCTTCTTGCAAAACTTCCACCGCTGGCTCTAAAATTACCTTCATCACCGGATAGAAGAAAATCCCCAACCCCACACATGCTACAGCTAAAACTATCATAGAAAAGCACATAGAAAGAGGGGCTTCTTTTATCCTCTCCAATTCTTTCTTTAGCTTTCCGAAAAAAGTATTTCTCTGCATCCTCAAATAATAAGCTAAAGTTAAAACAGAGGCTAAAATAGCCAGCACAGCCAGGACAAAATGATTGGCCTGGACAAGCCCGATGATAATGAATAACTTGCTCCAGAAACCATTGAAAGGAGGAATTCCCGATATAGACAACGAAGCAATGGTAGAGGTTGCTCCGGTAACAGGCATTACTTTACTCAATCCCCCCATTTTATCCAGTTTTCTCGTTCCTACAGAGTATTCCACTGCTCCAGAGTTCAGGAAAAGAAGCGATTTAAAGCAGGAATGGTTCAATAGATGAAAGAGCGCCCCCAAAATACCCCAGTAGTTCCCACATCCTAAACCTAAAATTATGAACCCCATCTGAGAAATAGAGGAATAAGCTAAAAGTCTCTTCAAATCATCCTGTCTTAGAGCCAGTAGTCCACCCCCGAATATAGAGAGCAATCCTAGAATCATGAAAACCCAGGAAACCTGAAGATTAAAGCCAAAAACATTGAAGAATATCCTCATCAGAGCATAGACTCCCAGAGCCTTAATTAGTACACCGGAAAGCATAGCCGAAACAGGAGCAGGAGCACTGGGATGAGCATCAGGCAGCCAGGCATGAAAAGGAATTATAGCCGCTTTTATTCCGAAACCAGTCAAAAAGAGAACCATAGAAAAGGAAAGAAGAGTGCTGCCATTCCCCTGAATAGTTCTTCCTACATCAGCCATATTTAGACTTCCAGTCAAACCATAGAGAAGCCCTATGGAGAAAAGGATAAGAATAGTAGCAATTGACCCCATAACCATATATTTAAAAGAGGCTTCCAGTTCCTCTGCTTCTACCCCAAAAGCAACCAGAGCATAGGAAGATATGGCAGCAATTTCGGCAAAGACAAAGAGATTAAAGAAATCTCCAGTGAGAACAACTCCGTTCATTCCGGTAAGCATAAGCATAAAAAGACCATAGTATTTGGACTTGGCGGTGAACTTCTTCA
>WJOQ01000011.1 GCA_009618505.1 Clostridia bacterium
CGTGCGGAATGCAGTTACGACTTTGGAGATGAAGTCTAAAAACCAAGGCTTATAGAGCCAGATTTTACAAAATAGTAAATTGTTGAGTGACTTAAGCTTGGATCATTACTTCCAACTATCCGTCTCTTGATATAGACACTGAAAACGGAATTGAATATTTATACGCATGAGTGGACAAACATCCCGATGTTGCCGCTATTGGTTCTAATTTCTTCTCTTAGTAACCAAACGAGGGTTTTTTCGTTGTATAATATAGGAGGTATTAAGAAAGGGGAGGATTAAATTGAATAGAGCAAGACTTCTAATTAGTGTTTTGATTATTAGTCTCTTAACTATCCTAGTTGTAGGATGTGCTCCACCAGCCGGTAGTGGCACTCTAAATGTATACGTTACCGATGCTCCGCCTCGTGAGGAAGTAGCTAGCATTGTGATCATGCTTTCAGAGGTTCAAGTGCACAAAGCCGTAGCTGAACAAGAACAAGGGCAACAGCAGGCTGAAGGGGAATGGATAACGATTGGCGTCAGTGAAAACGCAGCTGAATTTGACTTACTTGACATTGAAGGTATTGAACAATTTCTTGGGTCTAGTGAGATTGAAGCAGGCAAATATACTCAAGTTAGGCTTGTTGTAGACACAATAAAAGTTGCTTTTAAAGACGCTTCGGGGAATGAAGGGGAGTTAGAGGAAGCTGAGGTACCTAGTAAAGAGCTGAAACTAGTGCACCCCTTTGATATTGTAGAGGGTGAGACTACGGCTCTCGTCATTGATTTTGACGCAGATAAAATGGTAACCGTAACCGGAGCTGATAAGGTAATTGTGAAGCCGGTAGTCAAGCTTACAGTTTACCAAGAAAAGTCTTCGGGCCAAAAGAATGGGGCAAAGCAAGAAGTTGCCTTGGAAGACACAGCTTGGATATTACAATCATATGGAGAACCTGGAAACCTAAAAGATGTATTAATAGATACGGAGATTACTGCTGAATTCGTTAGTTCTGAAGGAACAGTGAGGGGCTCTGCTGGTTGCAATTCCTACTCTGGTAGTTATGAAGTGGAAGATAGCAACCTTTCAATTCCCGGACCGATAGCGGTTACGGAAATGTATTGCATGGAACCTGAAGGTGTTATGGATCAGGAACAGGAATATTTAGCAGCACTTCAATTAGCAGAGAGTTACGAAATTGACGACGACGAACTACAGATGAATTGTGGCAGTCAAGTTCTTGTTTTCAGTCTTGAGTAAGAGGATATAACCTCTCTGAAATATTCCGTTTATCCGAAAGTATAAAGTGTATAGTAACATTAATTTACAATATATAGTATAATAGTTAAAATACATCTAAGGGGGGCATATGAAAAAGGTATTAATTTCTTTTCTCATAATTTCAATCTTGCTATTGAGTTTTCCGGTGACTGTTTTAGCCGCAGAACCATCAAATAAACCAATAACTCCACCCGAGCTAAAGAGCATTACCTTTATCCACTATGCCAAGCCAGATAAACCACCTGGAAAACCAGATAAGCCAGATGAACCTCCTCTACCAGAACCTGACAATAGTGCATATGAACTGCTTGGGATTTATCTCCCGGATACTGTTACATATCATGTAAATCCAGACGGTGCTCCTGAAGGAGTTTTGGCTGAAATCCAGTTGTCTTTCGAGACTTGGGATGATGAAACAGGAAAAGAGCTGTTCATTTTTAACTCGCTAACAAATAGCTCGGGATTAAATCTTGATGCGCAAAATACTATATCATGGCGCAGGATTGCACCACGTAATATAATTGCAGTAACTAGATTATGGTATGATGCTGCTGGCCAGATAGTAGAGTTCGACATTGCCTTCAATGCCTTCCTGAAATGGGGTATAGACCCGGATGATGAGGGACCCATCTCACTCTCGAAAATGTATGATATCCAGAATATAGCTACACATGAAGTTGGGCATGTGGTGGGACTTGCTGATCTTTATGAGGACCAATACCGAGAGCTAACCATGTATGGCTATGGTAAAACAGGGGAAATAATTAAAATATCACTAGAGGAAGGTGATATAGCGGGAGCGCAGTATCTTTATAGTGCTCCTTAGGCTGTATAATATATTTTGTGCAGTAGTTCTATAGAGGGGAGGTCTGGTGCCTCCTCTCCTTTTTTATTATAGGACAACAGGTAAACTGGTTTATGGATATACCAGCTCAGAAATCTTTAGACGAACTACATAAAGAAATAGACTCATTAAGTTTTCCTTTTGCGTAGGTCTACCTATAACATTATATACGCATGAAAGGGCAAACATCCCCAAGAATATGCAGTGGGCCCATCCTACGTAACAATTGTCCAAACCTACTCTATACGTATAACACTACTTATACGCATACGTTCAAGCAAAGCCCTTGGAATTACAGAAAGGGCTTTTGTCATATCTGAAAACCCAGCTAGATTTTCCCCTATCTCCGAGCTATCTTGCCCTGATTAAAAACCAAACGGCGCAGGCTAGAGGCG
>WJOQ01000337.1 GCA_009618505.1 Clostridia bacterium
TTTTTCAGATAAGCCTTCAAGAATATTCCTGGGGGAAGAATATACAGAGCTTATAAAGGGAAAAAGGCTGGAAGGAAAGATAAAGCTTGACCCTCTTGAGGTGCTAATTTTGGAAAGAATAGGAAAATAAAGTAATCACTAGCATGGCCGCAGATGATCGAGGAAAAAGATATGGTTCAATCTTCTCTGAAGTGTAATAGTTCTGGTATGATGTTGTGAAAGTAAAGGATATTCCTCTGTTCAGATCGAGGAACTAAATGTATCTCTAAACGACTGGTCCGATCTTCTCTACTCAGGGGATAAAATCAATGTGCTAACAATTAGTAATGAATTTAGATCTTTGGCGAGAAAAGAGCTAAAGATAAGGCTAAGAGAGCTTACTATAAAAGTCAAGTGTAACTTTGATGATTGAAAATTTAACATATTCCTCTTAATAATGAGAATTTTTTCTTTAAAGAGAGTAGAATTAACCGATTGTTCTTTTACAAAATTTGTTTAAGAGTTATCAGCTCCTTTTGTTCCTGGATTTGTATAATGAAGCTGAAGCTTATCATGCAGGGGTATGAATTGAGGGTTAACCCATCTGCAGAATGGAGGAAGTTGAGATATCTCATAACTTTAAATAAATCTCCAAGCGTATTTAAGCTTACAGTAGGTTTAAATACCTCTGGGTTGGAAAATGAACTTCTCTTTTAGGAGTTTTCAAGAAAAAATGAACCATCTCAGTTTGGTAACAGATATAAATTGAGGAGGAATTTTAATGTCAAACTTTAATTCAGAAGAACAGTTTAAAAAGATAAAAGAAGTACCGGGTGGTTACAGTGCTTGTGGGGGGCAGCTTGATGAAGGATGGTACGGTGGTATGCTTGTATTAGATAGTAGCAATTCGGCTTTATATAATGTGAAGGCTGATAAAGACTACGCACTTAATCTGGAGCATTATCGGCGCATGGAGCAGGTCAGTATAAATCGTCCTCGAAGAATTATGATGATGCAGTTAGAGGATAGTAATGTTCTGGAAAGAGAACTCACTGCGGCTATTCGAATTGACGGCCCTGCATGCCCAAAAGAGCAGGTTGAAAAGCCAATTATAGCGTGGACCGAACGCCGCAGTGGAGGATGGGAACTGAAACTGTTATATGAGGAAAAAATCCAGACCGTGATACGGCAAAGTGGGATTCTACGTTTTCCTCAGGTGGCAGCAACGGCAGATGGTCCCATTCTGGCAATCGAAGTGGATGATCCGGATGGTGGTACCGAGGTGCTTGTGTTAAATATTGAGGGAAAAGTGTTAAATCGGGATTCCGGTCGAAAGCCAAAACTGGTTGCCGCAAATAAGGGCTATCTTCTGTTGACGGAACAGTCATCGCGGAACAGAATCACCCTCAAGTTAAAGCATTATTTAAACAATAACTGCCACGTAGAGGAAAATATTAGCCAAGGTGATTATTTATTCAATGCCGACTTAGCCTACTCGGAGAAGGAGAAGATCTGCTATATAGCCGCTGAAAGCAGTCCGTCTTTTGGTTACGGGTCACAATTGGGACTGGTCAGGACACTTTATACTTGGCAATGGAGCTCCGGAACAGTAGTACCCACTGGTGCCTTGCCTGTAGAAAAGCGGGGATTCATGTCCTTAGGACCGGAGAACCTGCCTCCGATTAAACCTTACGTGTTTGTAGACAGGAGTAAGCCGGTGGTAGCATTCCGACAGTTCCGTTATGCCGGGTTCAAGAGCTTCGGCTGGGATATCTTCTGGTGTCGATGGAATGGTGATAAATGGTCAGAACCGATAAGGATAAGCAAATCGACAGGTTCACCTGATACTGGCTACAGCATTCTAACAGTGAACGGTCGCTATATTGCATTTGTTCCTACTTTATTAAATGAGGGAGGACCTGCACGTTCATTTAATCACCGGGTTCAGATCTGTGAATTCCAGGTTCATCATGAGTTAGATCGATACGAGGTGAGTGAGAAAAGAAAGGCATTGTATACCATTCCCACTCCTTATAAGGATATTGCACTTGATCCACCCCACTTGCCGGGATCCTACCCCGGACGAATTTTGATCTGGGGGGATCTGCACGTACATTCAACTTACTCCAAGTGTGTAGCTGCAGCTGATGGTAATCCAGACGAAAACCTTTGCTTTTTAAGAGATGTGCTGGGCTGTCAGGTATTCACCTTGACCGAACATAGTCGATGGACCACGGGACCTGAGAGCACCTGGGTAATGGATCGATTAGAATTGCTTGCCGGTGATAATGGAGTAATACTGTATAGTACTGAACCCGGAATAAAGGGTATTCGAGATACAAATTGGTATGCATTGGAACGTGAGACATTTGAGCGTCTCGAGAGAATTTTCATTGCTCAGGGACAGAATTTTCACCGATGTCTCAGGAATGTTTGTGAAGAGTTACCATTTGGTTCTGTGGTCTTGATGCGCCACTTCCACGGAAACATCATGGATAAAGAGGGAATGGTACATAGCTTCGAACCTAGGATGGAAGTGGCAATGGAGGCAATGCAGGGACGCTGTAATGCAATGATTGAACCCGAGGGGGATTTTCCGGTGTTTCCCAACCAATTTCTGAATGCCGGTTGCAAAATTGGTCTGATCGGTGGTACTGACCACTACCGTAAGGGGGCGAATCACTATTGTCTGACGGGTTTTTGGGTGCGTGAGGTATCGGCTGAGGGTGTGTGGGAGGCTCTCCGCAATGGTTTCACTATTGCTATGTCTGATGCAAAGATAGCATTGACATCATATTTATGTGATCAGCCTATGGGTAATACGGTGATTATGGATAACCCATCTGAGGTGCGGATCCGTCTAAATGCTGCTTGCGGCAGACCGATCCGGCGCGCCACGTTGATCCGAGATGGCAAGTTATTGCCCTGGATTGAAATCGGTAGGAAGGTTACCAATTCTGACCTGGTGGACCCAGAACCCGAAACCGGGCGACACTGGTATGTTCCCACGGTTGAGGTTAATACTGCCTATGGTCCAGATTCCCCCGGTTATTGTCATGCTTCTCCCTTCTTTGTAATGATCCAAGGGAGATAGTGTCAGAAAAAATTTATCAAAAAGTGAAGTGATTCCAAAAATATTCGTAAGGATTGGGCAAAACGTTGGAATTCATAAGATGAGAAAAAAATATGTCCAGGATGGCAGAAATTTCTATTAATTATCTTTCATGATTTTTAGCTGTAGGAAAGGAAGTTTCGGTCCCGCAGCCAAGTTTTAAAAGAATTGAAGGTATAGGTTATACTAATATTAGAGGAATGCCTATCTAACATATAATATATTGGATGAGGAGGATGTCACTCTTTGCTTCGTGAACAGCATCATTGTTGCTGGGGCAGTAACTATAGGGCAGTTGTTTTTATGCTCCCTTGCTGCTTATGTCTTTGCTCGTTTGAAATTTCCTGGTCACGATACTTTGTTCCTCCTTTATCTTGCTACGTTAATGGTTCCAGAACAGGTACGAATGATTCCACTTTTTATTATTTTAAAGAAGCTAGGATGGCTAAATACTTATCGAGGTTTGATTGTGCCCGGACTATTCAGTGCCTTTGCCACCTTTTTATTAAAACAGTTCTTTCAGAACATTCCTATGAGTCTGCAAGATGCAGCCACCATTGATGGAGCGGGCAGGTTAAGAATTTTTTTAGTATTATTCTGCCCTTAAGTAAACCAGCTTTAGCAACCTTGGCGATTTTTGCTTTCATGTTTACTTGGAACCAATTTCTTTGCCCACTTATTATAATTTTGCCGAAGAAATGAAGACCCTCACTGTAGGTTTGACTAGTTTCCAAAGCTATTATCTTAATAAATACGATCTCTTAATGGCTGGAGCTACCTTAGCTATTATGCCGGTTATGATTGTCTTTCTTTCCATGCAACGTTATTTCGTTCAAGGAATAACTCTAACCGGTTTAAAACGATAAATAGACGATAAGCTATGGATCTTCCAAAATTGGAAAAAGAGGAGAAAACTTTAAAACAGTTGGCCCAATACGCCAACTAGAAAAAGGTAGAAAAGCAAAGAAGGAGAAAGGTTGCTGTTAAGCTAATTAAAAAAAAGTTGGAATACAACAGTGGAAGAATAAATGATAAGTCGTGAGATTATAATAAAGAGCCTAGAATTTAAAGGGCCAGTAAGAATTCCCATGTCCTTACCTTCTCCCTATCCCAATGATTTTGTAGGAGCTGGACTGGACGCAAATCCTCATATCTCTGATAAGTGGGTCCACAACAAAGAAGGCAATCGTTGGGAGAAGGTGGATGAATGGGGAAATACCTGGGCCCGATTAGAAGAGTATTCTAAGGGAGAAGTAGTAAGAGGAGCTATTCAAAATTGGGGCAAGTTAAAGGATTATAAACTTCCCCCGCTAGATTTACCGGAAAGATATAAGGAAACAAAAAAGATTTTCTCCCAACACCCGGATAAATTTCATATAGCCCATCTTCCTGGTTTTCCTTTCAGTGTTACCAGAAAGATGAGGAGAATGGATAATTTCCTTCTAGATGTAATAGCGGAGAAAGAAAATGTAGCAAGGTTATTAAAAGATATTTCTAACTTGTTGGAGGTAGTTATATGTAAGTTTTCCGGGATAGGAGCAGATGCTATTATGTTTGCCGAGGACTGGGGAACCCAGGATAGCTTATTGATAAGTCCGGACCTCTGGAGAGAACTTTTTAAACCGGGATTCATCCAACTTTGTAGCGTTGCTCATAAAAAAGGACTTTATGTGTTTATGCACTCATGTGGGGATATTTATGAGATAATTCCTGACTTAATAGAGGTAGGAGTAGATGTGTTGCAATTTGATCAACCTGCTTTGCATGGAGTTGACAGGCTTGCTCGGGATTTTGGAGGGAGAGTTAATTTTTGGTGTCCAGTAGACATACAAAAGATACTTCCTGCTAGGGATAAGAGTTTAATTGAGAATTTTGCCAGAGACCTCGTAGAGACGCTGGGGTCTTTTAACGGTGGATTTATTGCTGGGTATTATGAGTCCAACGAAGCATTAGATCTTGAGCCCTACTGGCAAGATGTAGCTTGTAAGGCCTTTGTAAAACATAGTAAGGCTTTCAGATATGGCTGACCCGTATAAATAAGGAGTCTTTAAAGGAGTCTTTATTTGAAAGTAGATCCTCAGTGGTATACATGCTTTAGTGAATATTTACATAGAAAGAAAGGAGTTTCGTAATGCAGTACCGCGACTTTGGGAATACCGGGGTTAAAGTCTCTGTTCTTGGATTTGGGGCAATGCGTCTGCCCCAAGAGCAAGTAAAGGGAAAGTCTCGAATTAAACAAGAGGAATCCGTTGAGATCATTCAAAAAGCCTTCGAGCTGGGAGTAAACTATGTGGATACTGCCTACGTATACAATGAGGGTGACAGTGAGCTTGCCGTGGGAAAGGCTTTGAAAGGTTGGAGAGAGAAGGTTTATCTTTCCACAAAACTGCCCATATGGTATTTCAAGAAGACGAGTGACTATCGCCGTTTTCTTGAGGAAGAGCTAGAAAGGCTTAAGGTGGACTATATTGATTTCTACCACTTTCATTGCCTCAGCGGGGACAAGTTCAAGAATACCGTGCTTAAGTATGACCTCCTCAGAGAAGCTCGAAAAGCAAAAGATGAGGGGCTTATTACGCATATATCCTTTTCCTTTCACGACAAGCCCAAGGTTATGAAAAGACTTATCGATATAGGCATCTTTGAGTCAGTTCTCTGTCAATACAATCTTCTTGATAAAAGCAATGAGGAGGCTATGGCTTATGCTAAAGAAAAGGGACTAGGAGTTGCAGTAATGGGCCCTGTCGGTGGGGGACGTCTTGCTTCCTCAGGTATTCTAAAAGGGATACTGGCTGGTAGTATCAAAAGCACTCCTGAGCTTGCCTTAAGATTTGTTCTGGCCAATGAGAAAGTATCTGTTGCTCTCTCAGGAATGGGAAGTATGCGAATGGTGGAGGAAAATGTGAGAGCAGCAAGTCTATCCAAACCATTAAGCAATGAGGAACTCGAGACAATTGAGGCCTTCATAAAAGAGAGAAGAAAGAAAGAGGAGATAACATGCAATATGTGTGAATACTGTCAACCCTGCCCCAGTCAGGTAGCTATTTCACGAATCTTCGAGCTGATGAACTACTATAGCGTTTATGGCCTTAAAGAATACGCTTTGAGTGAGTATAAGAATATTGGCTCAGGAGAGAAGGATGAAAGAGAGAAAGCCGACGCTTGCACAGAATGTGGTGAGTGTGAAGAAAAGTGCCCCCAGAAGATAAAAATAATGGAGAAGCTGAAAGAGTGTCACCAGGCTTTAGGATAGATAGAGAAATATGCTCCCCCCATTCAATCTAAAAGAGTTATCGAAATTCTGATGAGATGGCCACAGTTGCCTTCGGCAACCTCGCGACGCTTCGCGGATTGCTTCACTCCGTCCGCAATGACATATAAATGCACTACAGCTGAATATTTATGTTACTTTTCATTATAAATTGTTATATCACAGGGTTGTTTGAAATTGTTGTTTGAAATTTTGGTGTGCTGAAGCAAATTAAGAATACAAGAAGAGGAGTTTCTAGACTACCTCGAAAGGACTTAAAATGAACATTATTCTTATTGTATCGGATACATTAAGAAGGACCATCTTGGTTGTTACGGGAATAAGTGGATTTCAACTCCAAATATTGATAAATTCGCCAGAGGCTCCTTTGTCTTTGAAGATGCCTACATCGCTTCTTTTCCTACAGTCCCTAATCGTAGAGATTTATTTACTGGCCGCTTCACCTTTACCTATGCCGATTGGTCACCTTTAACCTCTGAGGAAGTAGTACTTTCGGAAATTTCACGAAAAGCAGAATATCGGACTATGTTTATTGCTGATACACCCCACACGACCGCTCCCGGTTATGATTATCAGGGAGGATTTTCTGGATGGCTTAAGATTCGAGGACAAGAGGGTGATCCTTTAGTAACCGATCCTCATGATATTGAGCTTCCTTGCTCCCCCGAAAAATTAAGAAACCCTGATATTGTAAAACAAATGATGCGTAATGGCTTATTACGTCACTCTGAAGAAGATTACTATTGTGCTCAAACTATGCGGGAGGCAGAAAAATGGCTGGAGAAGAATTATAAGGAAAAGTTTTTTCTTTATATAGATACTTTTGATCCCCATGAGCCCTGGGATCCTCCACACTACTACGTAGATCTTTATGATAAAAACTATCAGGGAGAGGAAGTAATCTATCCTGTCTATGGACCTTGCGATTATCTTAGCCAGGATGAGCTAAAACATATTTGAGCTCTTTATGCCGGGGAGGTAACCTTAGTTGATAGATGGGTAAAAAAGCTATTTCAAAAGATAGAGGATTTAGGTCTTTTTGAAAATAGCACCGTAATTTTTACAACTGATCATGGTTTCTATCTGACCTGCCCCATTAACTGTACCACTTGTTAAGTTAGAGTCAACGGAATAATAGCCTCGGGAGTAGGTAGTCTGTAATTTAAAGAACTGAGCGGACGTATTCTCCAAAACCCAGATTGACACGTGCTGAGATTAGGCTAGCGTGCTCTGACCCGCTGTCGTACCGGAATGTCGTAGATTGGGATCTCTATATCTTCCTCGAAAAAAGTTCTAACATTGTATCGTCCCCCCCAGGCGCACCAATAAATAGCTTATAGCGGATAGCGTTTAGCCTATAGCGTTTCCCCTTTCTTTTCGCCTTCCTCACTTACCAGTCTTTTAACATACTCTACTGCCTCTTCTTTGGTTTTTATTTCTTCTTTGATTTGTGCTTGGTGGATTTTATCCAAAAGATAAGAAATATAGGGACTGGGAGTGATGTTTAATATCTCGATCAAATCCTCTCCTCTAATAAGGCTGGGGGGATGGAGAATCAAATCTGACTTTCGAAAGTATTCTTTCAATATTTGGGTTATAAGTGTAACAGAATTTTGCTGATGCAGATGAGTAATAAGAAAGAGCAGGCAGATTTCCACCGTCTCCCTTTTGGCTTGCATCAAAAATGGGATGGTATCTGGAGGTTTTTCTTTATTTTCTATTATTCTTTCCAAAAAGGGATAGAGCTTTTCTATTCTTTTAATCATTTCTACATCTTTCCGTCCCAGTTTCAAATCTTTCCCTATGGAAGAAAGGCTATTTTCTTTTTGATGGGGAGAAAAGATAAGTGTGATGAATTTTAATAAATCTCTACGTATTCTGGTTCCTCTTTCTTCCAACAAATGAGTAGTTATCTTTTTTTTGAGATGTTTGTTGATTGTTTTCTTATCAAGCAATATATTTTCTAATCTTTTTAGACTTTCCAGATTAGGATTCCCGCCTAATATCTGTTTTAGTAATGTCTTTGCCGCTGAATTTTCCAAATATCCATAAGATAGAGGGTTTTCCAGCAGGAGGAATAGTTCATTTCCGATTCGCTCCTTAGCTACTTCCTTAATAAGAGAAGATTCATCCTCGATAA
>WJOQ01000265.1 GCA_009618505.1 Clostridia bacterium
TTTAGCTATTCGCCTTTTAGGCTCTTTCTTCTTAAAAGAAGAGGCTATGGGAATGGGTGATATTAAACTGGCTGCCGGCATAGGAGCATTTTTAGGGTGGAAAATAGGATTGATTTCTTTCTTCATCTCTTTTCTCTTAGGGGCAGTAATAGTTATTATTCTTTTATTGACTCATCTCAAAAAAAGGAAAGATAAAATTCCCTTTGCTCCTTTCCTGATAGGAGCAGCCTTGATTTCCCTCTTCCTGGGAGATAAACTCCTTTACTTTTATTTGAGTTGTATCTATTGTTGAAAGGAATTCTCATGAAGAAAAGAAACAAAGCAAATAGACTCTTCCTTTTTCTACTCATCGCTGGATCTCTGTTTCTCTCTATCTGGGGGATAAAGAGCTATTATTCAATCCATCAGGCTCGAAAAGAACTGAAGAAGACAGAGGAAAAATTGACCCAGATGGAATTAGAAAATAGAGAATTAAAAGACCAGATAGATAACCTGGCAAATTCCTTTTACCTGGAAAAATTAGCGCGAGAAAAACTAGGCCTGGCTAAAAAAGGAGAAGTAGTATATAAGATTTTACCTGCGGAAAAAGAATAGCAAAAGAGAGCAAAAACGGGATTGGAAAAGTGTGCAGTATTATTATAGCCAAGAGAAAGAAAAATTTGACAGAATAAAGGAAATATGCTATAAATACGTTGTTCTCTTTTATAGGTAAATAACCATCTGAGCATAATGGAGAGCCGGAGTGGCGGAATGGTAGACGCAGTGGACTTAAAATCCACTGGATATTTTTATCCGTGCCGGTTCGAGTCCGGCCTCCGGCACCATGATTTCTTGTTCGTTGCTAGGCTCGTATCTGGCAAACGAAATAGTAGATACTTCTTTTCTATCCAGCATAGAACAGCCTGCTCTTTTCTAATCAAAAGACTTCAAGGCAATGCGACGTACAAAAACGTAGCGGGGTGGAGCAGTCAGGTAGCTCGTCGGGCTCATAACCCGGAGGTCGTCGGTTCGAATCCGACCCCCGCAACCAAAATGGCGGTGTAGCTCAGTTGGTTAGAGCACACGGCTCATACCCGTGGAGTCCGGGGTTCGAATCCCTGCACCGCTACCCTACCTCTAAAACAATCTATTAGTAAGCATTTAAGTGAGTAAACAAAATATATTAGCCAAAAGACGCCTAGGGGAACGGTTGGTAAGATAGGAAGAAATTGGTGCTCTATGTATTTATGGTCGCCCTCGAATTTTAGATAACTGGTCAGAGTTAATAGATAAGTGTGAAATACTTATGCCCATAGTGGAAGTATTTGAGAGGAGACTGAGGTCTGCTGTGTCTGGGGTTGAGCGTGGTTGATAATCCATTGAGCTAGGACTGTCCTTCCTGCGATTGTGGGAGAGGAGGAAGGGGCAAGAGAGAAGTTTGCTAGTATAGATGAGGCGTCGAACCATATTCCGATTGTGATGAAGTTGGACAGTCGGTGATGTCTGAGAGAGTCTGGATTATTTGTTGGGGCGGAATAAGTGGGAAAGGAGGTGGGCTACTTGGACAATGAGGAAACCAAAGACTTAAAGCAGATTGCGGAGGTTTTTCTCCTGATCAATGTGGTCAGCGGGAAGGAAGATAGTGTTGCACGAAAACTTATGCGAGTTCCTGAGATACGTAAGGTTCATATTGTACTTGGCGGATATGATCTTATAGCAGTAATGGAGGTGGAGAGAGGTTTTATTAAGCCTGCTGCCGATAAAGTCGCAGAGATTCTCAAAGCAAAGGTGCGAAAAATCGCCGGTATTTCCCACACCGAAACGCTCATTCCTGTCTCCTCTAAGGTCAAGTAATACCTCAGGACAATTTCATCAAGTAAGCCAGGATTAAGGATTAGAGGGTCAAAAAAAGCTAATCATTCTGTTTATAGCGAGCAACTGTAAAGCGTTGAATCTCCACATCCTCATCGGGTATCCCACTCAAGCCAGCCTTTTGTTTGGCAATTGTCAGTTGTTCTTCAACTGTATTTACCCCTTCTAAGTTTGGTAATAACAGCCCTCTCTGCCATCCTTTACTTACAATCACACCATATTTATCCGGGTCTAACGCTTCCTTAGAGGAGACAGGCTCCGGCGGACTTAGAACATCAACCGATATCTCCAGTTCGTCTAATTCACTTCCTCTTACCGCCGGGAATCGAGGATCTGTAGTAGCAGCACTGATGGCATTTTTTACAATCTCACTGGCGACATTCTTCTGTTGAGGAAGATAAGTACCAATGCATCCCCTTAGCTTCCCTCTCTCATGTAAAGAGACAAAAGCTCCTGCCTGTTTTTGGAATTCTTTCGGAATTTGAGCAGGAAGAGAAATCACCTTTCCAGTGCGAAGATACTCTCTTATAGCCTTCCTGGCTAACCTGGGTGGAAAATTCTCCGGATCCATTCATCCCTCCTTACCGGCAGCACCGAATACACATCCAGCTATTAATGAGTCAAAATTCGTCACCTCTTGTTCGAGTATATGGAGAAAGCAGAAATTCTTCTTTATTATCTAAACATAGAACCTTGAATCTTTTGCTATCCGCTAAACGCTACCCGCTATCTTTTCCCAGCATAAATCCTTCTTTGATTTGATACCCTTTTACGAAGTCATAGCCGGAGATGTGATTTCGCCCTGCTAGCTGAACTTTCCTGATTAGTAGAATACCTTCTCCTGCTTTTACCAAAAGGCCTTTGCCTTTCTTTATCCCTACAACCTCACCTGGTCTGGCTTTTTTGTTTTTTAAGGACTCCTCTTTCATTAATTCTGTCTGCCAGATTTTGACCATGACTTTCTTCTCTCTCAATCGGATAAAAGTAAAGGCGCCCGGATAGGGATTTAACCCCCTAACAAGATTATGAATATGGTAGGAGGACTTCTCCCATCTAATTAAACCATCTTCTTTCCTTATCTTGGGAGCATAGGTAACCTGCTTTTCATTCTGAATTGTATACTTCGCCGAGCCTTCCTTTATCATCTTTATTGTTTTTAGTAAAAGTTCTGCTCCTAGTAGAGAAAGTCTATCTTCCAAATCTCCAGCTGTATCCTCAAGGCTGATGGGTATTTTTTCCTGGACGATTATCCTGCCTTCATCTACCCCTTCTTCTATTCTCTGAACAGTTACCCCTGTTTCCCTGTCTCCTCGTATTATTGCCCAGGGAATGGGAGCAGCACCTCTATAACGCGGCAAGAGGGAAGGATGGAGATTTAAGGAACATATTCCAGGGATAGATAGAAAATCAGGAGAAAGAATCTGCCCAAAAGCTACCACTACTACAATATCCGGAGCAATTTGCTCTATTCTAGTAATAAAAGAGGGACTATTTACATTTCTGCTTTGATAGAACGGTATGTTTTTTCTTTTAGCTAATCTCTCTACTGGGGAAGGATTTATTTCCCCTCCTCTTCCAGAGGGACGAGGAGGCTGTGTAACCACTCCAACCAACCTCTCTTTTCGGCTCAAAAGCTGCAGGGAGGGACAGGCAAAGGCGGGTGTTGCCATAAAAAGAATACGCACTAACAACCCTTCTTATTATTTTATTTCAATCCCTGCCCTTGCGCTCAGAAAAAAGCCTTGAGTCAGAATCTCAGGGGGGTATCCTCTCAGATATTTCATGCTTCTCATTCCCCTGGAGACCTGCATTACATATCTGAACTTAGATTCCCATATATACTGTGTTAGCTCAAAGTTTTCTTCCTATTAGCGAGGACAGGGATCAATAATTGCGGAGCTGCTTTCTCTCCAACTTCAACATATTCCTTCTCTGTCTTCGAATAGCTCTAAGTCTTTTCTTTCTTTTTCTCTCTGTGGGTTTTTCGTACTCCTGATGTCGTTTAACGTCAGAACTCAAACCAGATTGTTGACATTTTGTCTTAAAATACTTTAAGGCTTGAGAAAAGGAGTTATAATCATCCACCTTAATTGTAACCAAACTCCTCCACCTCCTTCATAGTTATCATTATAGTCACATATTTACAATAAGTCAAGAAATTGCCTCAACAGGCAATTTCTCGTATGTCGTATATCGTATATGGTATGTCGTAAGAAAAAACCTTAAAATTCACAAGGCAATACTATTTACGCATTCTTGGTTTTCGAGATACGAGATACTAGATACGATATACGGATTTATGATATTCCTTTTCCACTGAGATTCAATCTCCCCATTTCATCAATCTCAGTAAGTTTCACTTTGATTTCATCTCCCACCTTCACTACATCGGAAACTTTTTTGACAAACTTATCGCTTAACTGGGAAACATGAACCAATCCTTCTTTGCCAGGTGCAATTTCTACGAAAGCTCCGAAATCAGTTACTCGTTTCACTTTTCCCGAATAGATTTTTCCTACTTCTGGCCCTCTGATTATACTCTTGATTATATCCAAAGCTCTCTCTGCTCCTTCTTCATCATCAAAAGAAGAGACGGTAACCTTCCCTTCCAAATCATCTATATCAATTCCTGCTCCCGTCTCTTTAATTATCCCTTTAATAACCCTTCCACCCGGACCAATTAAATCACCAATTTTATCAGCAGGAATAGGAAGAGTAGTAATTCTGGGGGCGTGACTGGAAAGTCGGGGTCGCGGCTCTTTTATCACCATTCTCATCTGCTCCAATATGAAGACACGAGCCTCTTTAGCTTTACTTAAAGCTTCCTCTAGTATTTCAATGCTAACCCCGGAAATCTTAATGTCTAGCTGTATAGCTGTTATAGCCTCTTTCGTTCCGGTAACCTTGAAATCCATATCTCCCAAATAGTCTTCCATTCCTTGAATATCAGTTAAGACAACAGTTTTGTCCTCTTCTTTAATCAAACCTATCCCTACCCCAGCTACTGGCTCGGATATAGGAACGCCCGCATCCATTAAGGCAAGCGTTCCCCCGCATACAGAAGCCATAGAAGAAGAGCCATTAGACTCCAAAACATCTGACACTAATCTGATCGTATAAGGAAAAGAATCATTATCAGGTAAAATCGACAAAAGAGCTTTTTCTGCCAGGGAACCATGTCCGATTTCCCTCCTTGCTGGCCCGCGTAGAAAACGTACTTCTCCGGTAGAATAAGGAGGAAAATTATAGTGAAACATAAAAGCCTTGGAGATTTCTTCTTTGTGTAAGCCGTCAATTCTTTGTTTATCGACAGAAGTTCCTAAAGTAACTACTGCCAAGGATTGAGTCCCCCCTCTAGTAAAAAGCCCTGAGCCATGAACACGTGGTAGTATCCCTACTTCGCAGCTAATAGGCCGAATTTCATCTAAATCTCGAAGGTCCCACCTTTTCCCCTCTTTGATAATGAGCTCTCTCATTCTCTCTTTTTTTAATTCATTTAGCATATCCAGAATATCATTTTCTTCATCAGGATACTCAGTTAGAAACTCTTCCAGAGTCTCTTCTTTTATTCTTTCCATATGAGCATTTTTTTCTTCCTTACTCCAGTTCTTCTCAATAGCTTTGACTTTATCATAAGTAAAAGCTAAAACTTTTTTCTTCATCTCTGCATCAATTTGATGAAGGGAAAATTCTTTCTTCTCTTTCTTAGCAACAGAAATGAATTCTTCCTCCATATCAATTATTCTCTTGATCCAGGAGTGTGCTTCTTGAAAAGCTTCTAATATGACTTCCTCTGTTAGCTTACCAACATCCCCTTCCACCATAATCAATCCTTCTTTATTCCCTACTATTACTAGATTTAACTCACTTTCACTCAACTCTTCGTCAGAAGGGTTAATAATAAACCTACCATCTATTCTACCTATTCTTACCCCTGCTATGGGCTCAATTGAGGAAAAATTTGATATAGACAAAGCCAGGTAAGCTCCCATAATAGATAGAATGGCCGGATGGTTAGACTGACTAGCTGATAAAACAGTAGCGACTATTTGAACTTTATTCCTGAATCCTTTTGGAAAAAGAGGGCGAATAGATCTATCTATTAGCCGACAAGCCAAAATCTCATCACCGGAGGGCGCTCCTTCTCTTTTGAAAAAACCTCCAGGAATTTTTCCCGCCGCATAAGCTCTTTCGCGATAATCTACTATTAAAGGAATAAATCCCCCTCCTTCCTCAACGGCAGACGAAATAACCGCCGTCACTAAAACAATAGTTTCTCCATACTGTACCCATACAGCACCGTCACTCTTCTTCGCTACCTTGCCTGTTTCTAAAATCAGGTCTTCATCCCCTACTTTTTTTTCTATCCTAATCACATTACCTTTTTCCATTCAATTACCTTCTTAGCCCTAAGGCTTTTATTATTTTCCTATATTTTCCTATATCTTCATTTTGGAGATAATCAAGGAGCTTGCGTCGCTGCATAACCAATTGAAGAAGCCCCTTTTTAGCACTCTGGTCTTTTTTATACTTAGACAGATGATCGGTCAAATTCTTAATTCGTTCGGTAAGTACGGCTATCTGCACCTCAGAAGAACCGCTATCAGTAGGATGATAGCCAAATTTTTCTCTCAACTCTTTCTTTTTCACTTTATCAATACTCATTTTTACCTCACCTATTACTATTAGATAGTCAGGGGCTCTGCCCCCCTGAAACCCCTTTCTGTCATTGCCAGCGCAAGTGAAGCAATCTTATCCTTCATTAGAGATTGCTAAAGCCTGTTCCCAGTAAAGCGAGGAATCTCCCTGAAAGTCTTCAGAACTCCTCACAATAACAGGAAGGAATGTATTTCACTGAATATTTACCTCGCTTTTGCTTATATTACCATATTTTAATTAGATTGTAAAGCAAAAATATTACTTGCCGCCGGTAGGAATAGTTACTGAGGTAGATAAAAGCAAAGGAGACTCCAGTAGTTGCTCATCCTGGACAATAATATTAATCTGCACCGCCTGGGGTAGGTAATCATCTTTGGTATTATCCGGTGTTCCCATGCTAGAATCCCATCTATCCTGCCAGACACTCTCATTATTATACCAGAAACTCAACTGCAAAATATTGTTGGCTAACACAGATGTAGCTCCGCCTCTGACAGGAGAAGAATCAAGATGGGTTTTTATCCGCCTCAATACCTCACCCTGAGAAGACAAACTATAACCTACTTCAAACAGGTCAAACTCACCCGATTCATCAGACTTATGGAAAGTGGAAATATAACCTAAGGCATCCTCATCCCCATTGAACACTAGTTGAGAGTTACCCGGGCTAATCAGAGCGCATCTTATCTCTCGACTCATCACATCCAGACATACACGCCCATTCTGATACATTTTAATACGCGCATCCCCCTTTTTCCAGGCAGAAGAACTCACCAGGAAGACACGATGCAGGGTAACCATCAAAAAAGCCAAAATAGAAGTAGCTATAATAATCTCTACCAAAGTAAAAGCTCTTTTATCCCGCCTCAATATTCTTAAATTCATAAACACCCTAATCCTTTTTAGCTAGATAGGTAACCAAATCCAAACATTGCCAGGAATTATCCTCATTATTCAGGTGATTTTTAGCGTTCCCCCCTCTTTCTTCGCTCTTTATCTCCGAATTATTAAATAAGATTGCAACTTTCAATTTACGCAGATAAGGAGTTTCACTGTCGCACCATTCTAACCGATATCTGTATCCCTGATAATCCTCAAATTCACCCTCTCTTACTCCACAATTCTCACTCTGAGATAAAGATAAACTACTCAAGCTCCCATAGCCTTCTCTCTTTGTCTCCTCTATTATCTTCTGACCTAAAAGAGCAGTTATGGAATATTGCTCCGCTGCTTCTTTTGCTTTAAAACCTAAAGGAAAAATCTCAATTATGGTCAGAAGCCCCAGCGAGAGAATGACGGTAATAAAAATCACCTCGAAAAAAGTGAAACCTTTTTCTTCAGCCTGAATAGGTAAGTCCATATATTTTCGTTTTTTGTGCTGTCTAGATATATAGAACTGTTGACCAGTCAATCTAAATCGCCTTTTTCTAATCTCTCTGAAATCATCCTGGCAACTTTTTCTCCGGACAGCAACATACCACCAAAAATCGGTCCCATTCTCGGTCCACCAAAAACCGCATTTGCTGCCATCCCGGCAACGTAAAGACCGGCATAGATTTCCTTTGTATTATCCACAATTGTTTTCTCGCCAACTTCAGCCCACATAGGTTTCTCTCCCATAACACCCCCGCTCTCAGTCTTCAAGTAAGAGCCTACTTTCTTCTCAATGAGCCTTGCCAGCTCACAGCTATGACCAGTAGCATCAACTACTACCTTAGAGCCTATACTCAAAGGGTCAACATGTAGATTAGCAAGCTGCACAGATGACCAATTTATTACTATACCAGCAACTCTTTCCTTTCGGAGCATCACATCTTCTACGCTAATCAGGTTAAATATCTTTAATCCCCTTTTTACAGCCTGAAAAGTCAGGCCAGTAACAGCCTCAATAGAATTTGCCAAATAATAACCTTCTTTATATTCTTTTACCTTCACTCCTAATTCATCTAATATTCTCTTGCTCTCCTTTT
>WJOQ01000126.1 GCA_009618505.1 Clostridia bacterium
GCTGGTGGGAGGAAAGTAATGATGAAGGAAATTCTGGAAATGGCTGCTGTTTCCGCAGAAGAAGCAGAGCTTTACCGGGTGAGGTCTAAAAGTAGTGAGGTTATATTCGAAACAAATCGGCTAAAATCAATCGATTCTTCCTTTGAGGAGGGCATAGGCTTAAGAATAATCAAACAAGGGAAAATTGGGTTTTCCAGTTCTACTGACCTTAGCCAGGCTCGTCCTTTAGTAAAAGCGGCTTCAGACTCAGCTCAATTTGGCCAGAAAGCCCATTTTCATCTTCCTTCTGCTGATAGCACTTCTTCTGTTGAATGTTATGACGATTCTCTTATCTCTTTGAGTTTAGAACAGATGGTAAAGGAGGGCAGGAGGGCTATTAGTTTGATTCTCAAAGAGGCTCCTTCCCTGCACTGTGAAGGAGAAGTAGCCAAGCTAGAAGCCGAAATTAGTATTCTGAACACTAATGGACTTTCTCACTCTTATGAAAAGACAAGTTATACTTTTTCTCTGGGTGCCTTTTTAGCAGAAGAAGGAAACTTTCTGGGCATAGGAGAAGGAGAAGCCAGTCTAAAATATCACGATTGGTCTTCTTCTGTTGCTCAGAGAATACTGGAAGCTTTTAGATTAACTGGAAAAAAGGGGAGTATTTCCCCGGGCAGGTATCCGGTTATTTTTACCTCCAAGGCTGTTCCCTTGCTTCTGCAATCATTGAAGCAGGGGATTAATGGAAAAGTGCTGCAAAAGAAAATTTCTCCTCTTTTGGGGAAAATAGGTAAACCGGTTGTTTCTTCTTTTATAGATATTTTTGATGATGCCTTACTCCCTTTTGCTCTGGCTACTTCTCCTGTGGACGGAGAGGGTATACCTTCCCGCCGTACTCCCATAATCGAGGAGGGAGTGTTGAAAAACTTCATCTATGACTTGCAGACAGCTGGCCTGATGGGTACTGAAAGTACATCCAGTGGAGCCAGAGGATATGGGAGTCTGCCTTCGCCTGCTACCAGTAACTTTATTGTAAAAGAGGGGAAAGTTCTTTTACAGGAGATGGTCAAAGACATCAAGGAAGGAATAATTGTAGACCAGGTAATAGGTTCAGGGCAGGGTAATGTCTTGATGGGAGAGTTTTCAGTAAATTTAGACCTTGCTTACAAGGTAGAAAATGGAAAGATTAAAGGCAGAGTTAAAGATGTTATGGTCAGCGGTAATTCTTATACTATGCTCAATAATGTCCTGGCTCTGGGAAGTGAATCCCGTTTTATCGGGACTACCCGCACCCCTCCTATCTATTTCAAAGAAGTAAACGTAGCCGGATAAAGAAAATGAAGAGAGGGCTGGTCCAGATATATACTGGAAAGGGAAAGGGAAAGACCACTGCTGCCATAGGGCAGGCAATAAGAGCCAGAGGAAGAGGTTTGAGGATTCTCTTTGTTCAGTTCCTTAAGGGTAAAGAAGGCTCTGGTGAAATTCCTCTTCTGGAAGATGTGGGAATTAAGGTAATTTGCAAAGGAGAGAAAGATAGATGGTTCTTTCCAGATAGATTAAAGGAAGAGGAGAAAAAGAAAATCAGGCTAGAATGGACTCACTTTTTGGATGAAATCAGCCGCCAAGTAATAGAAGAAAAGTATGATTTGGTTATCCTCGATGAAATAAACGTTGTTTTATATTATGAGCTCATTGATAAGAACAGGCTCATTGATTTCATAAGAAAAAAGCCCACTTCTCTGGAGATTATTCTCACCGGACGTCATGCTTCCCCTGAACTAATTGAGCTTGCTCACCTGGTCAGTGAGATAAAGAGTATTAAACATCCCTTTGATGCGGGAATGAAGGCAAGAAGAGGGATAGAGTACTGATATAGTTTATTCCCCCCATAATGGTTTTACTACTTCCTCATAGAGTTTTTGAGGAACGCGCTTTGTTTCCCCCACCGCTTCTTGTAAGGGTACGGAGACAATCTCTGTGCCTCTAAGAGATGTCATCTGACCAAATTTTCCCTCTTTTACCAGCTCTATTGCCTTAAGGCCAAAACGAGTAGCCAGGAATCTATCAAAAGCAGAGGGCCTTCCCCCTCTCTGGAGATGCCCTAGAATGACAGACCTTGTTTCTATCCCTGTTCTTTTGGCAATTTCTTTCTCCAGAAGGGTGGCAATCCCTCCTAAGAGGATATGACCGAATGCATCTATTTTTTCCCCTTTGACTACCTCCTGGGAGAGGAATTTACTTCCTTCGGCTGCTTTTGCTCCCTCTGCTACAGCTATGATGGTGTAGTCATTTCCTTCCTTCTTTCGTTTAATAAGAGTCTCGCATATTTCTTCTATATAGAAGGGAATTTCCGGAATGAGAATAATGGAGGCTCCTGCGCCAACTCCTGCCTCCAGGGTTATCCAACCTGCATGGCGTCCCATTATTTCTACCACCAAGGCTCGATGGTGAGACCTGGCTGTAGTGCTCAGTCTATCCATTCCTTCT
>WJOQ01000123.1 GCA_009618505.1 Clostridia bacterium
CCCGTGAGGAGAATGTTTATCCCATGGTTCCAGCTGGCGTAGCTCTCACCCAGATGATAGAAGGATTGGCCTAATCTCGTATCTTTGACTGAATCAGGTTCTTTTGCTATAGTAATTGAGGTTCGCTTGAGAAGTCTTCTTTGATACACATATAAATCATACTATATCCAAAAAATGAATATATACAAAACAGAGGCTATTGTTCTTAAAGATTACGACTTAGGAGAACAGGATAAGATCGTAGTTTTTTATTCTCGCCGATACGGAAAGATAAGAGCGATAGCAAAAGGAGCGGGGAATAAAGAGTAGATTTGCTTGCGTGATTCAACCTCCTTCTTATAATAGTTTGTTGATTTACAAGAATAGAAAGGGAAGCCTGGATGTTGTAAGCGAATGCATAGCTAAGTATCAATTCTTAGGAATCAAAAAAGACTTAGTTAGGTTTGCTTACGTCTGTTATTTAATTGAATTAATTGACAAACTTACAGAACAAGGAGAATCTGAATCTTCGCTTTTTCGAATATTATTAAAGAGTCTTTTTCTCATGGAGAGTATTCCTAAGTGTTCGCTTGATCTTTTGATAGAAAGTTTTCAGTTAAAATTGCTGAACATCCTGGGTTATCAACCATACCTAAAAGGATGTATTAACTGTGGAAAGAAGGCAAGTTCAACCAGTTATTTCTATTTTAGTTTAAAATTAGGAGGACTTCTCTGCCAGAATTGTAAAAGCATAGACGGAAACAGAGTAAGCCTTTCCCGAGAAGCTTTTCTATTGATGAGACGCCTTCTTTTTTTGAAGTTAGAGGAAATATCTGGAGAAAAAATAAATAAGGAGATAGTGAAAGAAACTGAGGTAGTTTTAAGAACATATCTTTCCTATCAGGGCCAGATAAAGATGCCAGATTCTTATTTTATCCATAATTTTAAGAAACTTGAATTGATGCAAACAGCAGGATAAAGAGATGCGGGTAGAATATACAAAAGAGATTATAGAGGGAGAAATAAACGAGGAACGGAGTCTATCTCTAAATACGGTAGAAGATTATCTGGAGGAAATAGGAAAAACTCCCCTTCTCAGTCAAGAGGAAGAGAGAAAAGTAGCTAAGAGAATCCAGGAGGAAAAAGAAAAAATAATCAGGCTTCTTGAAAAGACTATTGATCTTATCCAGAAAAACTCTGAGCTATTTGAGTTATTCGGCAAGGCAGAAAAAGAAAAGAAAATTCTAGATATTACTGGCCACAGCTTAGATGAGTTAAAGGAAGTTTTCGACCATTTGCAGCAAAAGAAAAAACAGCTAGATACAATAGAGTCTTCCCGTAGTAGGGAAAGAATACAAGAGACTTTAGAGGAACTAGAAAAGGCAAGAAATGAATACAGGGTAAATAGGAAAAGAATGATAGAAGCTAACCTCCGCCTTGTGGTGAGTTTTGCTAAGAAATATACAAAAAGAGGAGTTTCCTTTTCTGACCTCATCCAGGAAGGGAATATCGGCCTTTCCAGAGCGGTGGACAAGTTTGACTATAAATGCAATAAACGTTTCAGTACTTATGCTAGTTGGTGGATTCGTCAGGCACTATCCAGAGCTATTGCTGACCAATCAAGAACCATCCGCCTCCCTATACATATAGTTCATTTATTAAGGAAATTGAGTAAAGTCTCCAGGAAACTAGAACAGGAGCTGGATAGAGAACCAACCCCGGAGGAAATTGCTAAAAGGGCTGAACTCTCTCCTCAAAAAATCAGAGAAGCTTTAGGAATAAGTCAGGGTACCATATCTCTTGACAAACCAGTAGGAGAGGATGGAGATGCAACAATGATCGATTTCATTCCTAATTCTACCATTCCTTCTCCTGCCTATAGACTTACCTTAGGAATGCTTAGAAAGGAAGTTAGGAAGCTATTAGAAAAAGTGGTAAAGAATACCCGTGAATTGGAGATATTGAAGTTAAGATTTGGTTTAGAAGAAAGAGATTATTCCTTGCGGGAAATCGGAAAGAAATATGGAGTTAGTCGGGAGAGAATCAGGCAGATTCAAGAAAGGTCTTTGAGCAGACTAAGGGCTCCGGCAGAAGAGAGAGGACTCAGGGGTTATCTAGAATTATTAGACAGTCTTAGAGCAAATACACAAGGAGATTATCTTGAGGAGTGAAATAAGGAAAATTTTTTGGCTACTGTCTGTAGCGGAATAATAGGATTGCCTAATGTGGGTAAATCTACCCTTTTTAATGTCCTTACCGGAGGGAAGGCTCAGATAGCCAGTTTTCCATTTTCCACTATTTCTCCTAATGTAGGAACAGTTTCTGTTCCCGATAATCGGTTGGAATGCTTGGCCAGAGTGACAAATACCAATATTATTACTCCAGCGGTAGTGCAATTTGTAGATGTAGCCGGCCTAGTAAAAGGGGCTCATCAAGGTGAAGGTCTGGGGAATGAGTTTTTATCCAGAATAAGGAGTATAGATG
>WJOQ01000320.1 GCA_009618505.1 Clostridia bacterium
CAGAGGATAGATGAGTATTCCTATCAGCTCTCCGGAGGTCTTCGCCAGAGGGCGATGATTGCCATGGCTCTATCCTGTAATCCTTCTCTCCTGATCGCTGACGAACCGACCACTGCCTTAGATGTTACAGTTCAGGCTCAGATTCTGGAGTTGATGAAGGAACTGCAGAGGGAATTTGGTATGTCGATTATATACATTACCCATAACTTAGGGGTTATTGCCGAGATATCTGATGAGGTATTAGTAATGTACTTAGGTAAGGTGGTAGAACATGCAAATACCGATGAGATCTTTCATAATCCCCTTCACCCTTATACAATAGGACTTCTAAAGTCTATCCCTAAGGTCGGGAAAAAGGCAAGGACGCGGCTTGAGGCTATCAAAGGGACAGTCCCCACTCCCTTAGATCTTCCCAGGGGATGTAGGTTTTACCAGCGGTGTCGAGAGGCAAAGGAAGGGATATGCGACGTGGATAACCCTTCGTTAATCGAGGTAACAAAGGGTCACCGGGTAAGTTGTTTTTTATATAAATAAAAGAAAAAAACGAGGATAGATATGATAAAGAAAAGCGGAATGCCTCTTTTAGAAGTAAAGAACTTAAAAAAATATTTTCCTGTTGAGAAGGGATTCTGGAGAAAGACAGTTGGATATGTTAAGGCGGTGGATAAGGTCAACCTCTACATCAACGAGGGAGAGACCTTAGGAGTGGTAGGAGAATCGGGCTGCGGAAAGACAACCCTGGGAAGATGCATCCTGAGAGCCATCGAGCCAACCGAAGGAAGTATCCTCTTTCGGTTGAACGGTGACATGATTGACATCACCAAACTTGACAGGGAATCCCTAAGAGCTACGAGAAGGTATACCCAGATGATCTTTCAAGACCCTTACTCCTCGCTTGATTCAAGGATGACCGTCCTGGACATCGTAGGTGAGCCACTTTTGGTCAATAACCTTGCCACAGGAAGAAAGATGGAGGAGAGAGTAAAAGACCTGGTCAACGTAGTGGGCTTAAACGTAAAGCATCTAAAGCGCTATCCCCATGCCTTTAGCGGTGGACAGAGGCAGAGGATTGGGATTGCCCGGGCTCTGGCTTCCAATCCAAAGTTCATCGTCGCCGATGAGCCGGTCTCAGCTCTGGATGTATCGGTTCAGGCCCAGACATTAAACCTTCTTCAGGATCTACAGGCCAGGTTTAAATTGACTTACCTTTTTATCTCCCATGACTTAAGTGTAGTTGAGCATATTTCAGATAGGGTAGCCGTTATGTATGTGGGAAAGGTAGTGGAGTTGGCCAAGACAGAAGAATTCTTCCTCAATCCCCTTCACCCTTATTCGGAGGCACTTTTATCTGCTTTACCCAAGCCAGATCCTCGCCTGAGGATGAAGAGGATCATCTTATCCGGTGAAGTGGCTAATCCGGTCAATCCTCCTTCAGGCTGTTACTTTCATCCAAGGTGTAAATACGCCAAAGAGATATGCAAGAAAGAAGAGCCCGGATGGAAGGAAGTTAACCCTGACCATTTTGTCGCCTGTCACTTTGCTAAAGAGCTAAGTCTTAAGGGAGTTATTTAAAGATATGTTAAAGATTTCCCTTATATTTTTGGCTTTTATCGCCTTCTTTGTCTTAACCTTAAAAGTTGTCATTATACAAATGGAAAGACTTACCGATAAGTATATAGGTGAAAAACACCGGGCGATTGAGGAAATTGTTAATACGGGAAAAGTACCTAAGGCCTGGATAGACAAATTAGAAAAAAGAATTTCCTCGGTGAGTAAAACTCAAGGTCGATCAGAGAAAGTACTCAAAATGAAAATACAAGCAAAGACCATTATCTTAAAAAAAATTGACCATTTAATAGATTGCTCTAAGACATCCCCTTTTGTTCAAGATAAAGAAACAAAGGAGATTTTATTGAATAAACTTCTGGAAGCCCGAAGGCTCTGGGAAAAAAAAGATTGGGAGGAGATCATAGCTTCTCCTGAGTAAAAAGAAAACCATTTAATCGCTGTGCTGCCCCCACAGTGGATAAGGAGGAAAATTATGCTCAAACCTTATGGTGTACCCATTGAAAGACTAAATGGGGGAAAACCTATTGTTACCCCAAAGAATAACTGGTGGGAGAATGAAGCAACTATTAATGCTGCAGCTTTTTATCTGGAAAGGTCTGCAGCTAACGATCCAATCATTAAGAAATTAATTTTTGTGGAGAACCTTGATGACCCAAGATTGGAGAATGGGGTTGTGGCGGTACATTACCGTGCTCTTTCTAAAAAAGCTCCAGGTAAGCAACACTCTCGGTCCTACGTAGGGCTGGCTTTGTTTACCCCCGAAGTTGAATTGCTCAAAAGATATCCGGAGCCCCTCATAGCACCCTCAGAAAATCCCCAAGGATACGATTATCTCGGCGTTGAGGACGTAAGAATAACGAGGATTGGTGATACCTTTTATGCGTTGTATTGCGGATTTGACGGGAAAAATATGAGGGTTTGTATGGCAATTTCCAAAGATTTGATTAACTGGAAGAAGTTAGGGTTAGTTAGAGGAGATATCAATTCTTCAAACAACAAAGACGCCGTTCTCTTTCCGGAAAAAATAGATGGTCATTATTTTATGATGCATCGTCCAATGGTTGGTAATGTCTCGAATTTCAGTATACATCTGGCGATGAGTAATTCCCCAATAGGGGTATGGAAGAATTGTGGAATGGTTCTTCATTCCTTTGAAAATCCGGCATACAAAGATTCCTGGGTCGGTGCAGGGTCTGTTCCTATCCCACTTGGAGATAAAAGATTTTTAGTGCTTTATCATACTGGGAATTATCTTAAATCCGGCAAAAGGGAGTATGATGCGGATGCTGCCATCTTCAATTTCCAAAACTTCTCACCGGACAATCCTGCAGGAATTGTCGAAAAACGCTTGGAACATCTAATGGTACCTGAAACGGATTGGGAGAAAAATAGTGAAATCTCTATAGATATTGTCTTCCCTGAGGGTTCCTATGAGTATCACGGTGAAATATATATCATTTATGGAGCGGGAGAGAGATATGTTTTTGCGGCAAAGGTAAACAAGAAGACCCTGTTAGAATACCTTGAAAAAAGTGACAATTCAAATCCTTTTGTCAAAAGTCCTTAATTTCTATATAAGGGGTACATTCAATGAATGTACAGTGTTTAAAAACCATTAACAGAGTCGAGCTGATGCCAAACATTCCCTCGCCTTTCCAAATAAGGGATTGGAAAAGCTTGGCCAAAGCGTATGATGAGTTTGTCTTCAACTTCGACCTTACTGGAGATTTCCTTCCTTTAATCTGGTGGGATAAGTCACACAGGAATTTTAAACGAGAGACTTTTGGCTTCCCGTCTTTCGTTGGCAGCAAACTTAAAGGAAAAGATGGCTCTCAAGAGGCGATTAACTGTGTAGCGGCAGTGCTTGGAGCCACCTTAGTAGGAATTGACAAGAGCAATCAAGGCGGCCATAACTGGGTTCTTATGTGTGAGAACTATTACAACGTTGATAATGGGGAATATTTATTTCTGAATACTGCTAATTGGAAAACTGGGCGTACTTTCTGGTACGAAATCCTGCCCAATATCCTCTTCTATCAACTTGCTCATTACTATCCCAATACCGGCAATTTTCAAAACGAAATGCGCATTGTAGCCGACAGGTGGTATGAGGCCTGTGTTGCCATGGGTGCGAACATTAATCCGTGGAAAGTCCCCAATTTCAACTGGACTGCTTTTAATTTCAATAGCAGGAAGCCTCTCTACAACGGGAGATGGCGGGAACCAGATGCAGCGGCAGGGATTGCCTGGCTGGAGTATATGGCCTACATCAAGTGGAAGGAACCCAGGTATTTAACTGCCGCAGAGTGGAGTATGCAGTTTCTCCAAAAGAGGGTAGAAAATCCCTTCTATGAGATTCTGCTTCCCTATGGTGCTTATGCGGCGGCACGGATGAACGCAGAAATTGGCCGAAATTATGATGTCCAAAAGTTTCTTAACTGGTGCTTTAATGGAGATAGTGTTTGTCGTCCAGGTTGGGGAGTTATAGCTGAAAGATGGGGAGACTATGACTGTTATGGTCTGGTCGGAAGCATCACCGATGGTGGCGGCTACGCCTTTGCAATGAATACCTTCCAAATGGCATCCGCTCTCGTTCCCTTGGTAAGATATGACAGTTGTTTTGCTCGGGCTATTGGTAAATGGATGCTCAATACTGCAAATGCTGCTCGCCTCTTCTATGTCGACTTCCATAACGCCAAGCACCAGTCTTGCGGATTTTGGACAGGTGATGCGAAGCATGTCATTGCTTACGAGGGGTTACGTAAAGTATGGGATGGCAGAAGTCCTTATGCTACGGGTGACGCAATCAATCTTGCCTATGGGGCAATTGACTTTGGTCTTTATGGCTCCTCGCACGTAGGCATTTTCGGTGGGATCATCAATCCTACAAATTATGAAAAGATCCTCCAATTGGATTGCCTGAAAACCGATTTCTACCACGATAAAGCCTATCCCACTTATCTTTATTATAATCCATATAAGATAGAGAAAGCTATAGAGATAGATGTTGGCCCGGAAGTGAAGAATCTATACGATGCGGTCAGTCATAATTTTCTTCAAAAAAACGTCTCTGAGCGAACCTCTTTTATACTTCCTGCGGACTCTGGTGCCGTTGTGATTATCTCTCCTGCAGATGGAGGGATCGCCTATAAGGACAAAAAGATGCTTATTAATGGTGTTGTTGTAGATTATGCAAGAGATAAATAGAGAGATAAATAAGAATAAATAGGGACAGACACCTATTTTCATTGACATCACCTCTGCGAAGACCTATAATCTATATATGCCAAGAATAGCACGAGTCGTTGCAGCGGGCTACCCGCACCATATCACCCAAAGAGGGAATTATCGGCAAAAGATATTTGCTGATGATACCGACCGAGGAAAATATCTCTCCCTTCTAAAAGAGGAAAGTAAGCGCTATCACTTAGACATATTAGCTTACTGTCTCATGTCCAATCATGTGCACTTTATGGCTCTTCCCCAAAGAGAAGATTCCATGGGGAAGGTATTTAAATATACTAATATGAAGTATTCCCAGTATTATAATAACAAAATGAGGATAAGCGGTCATCTATTCCAGGGCCGCTTCTTCTCCTGTGTCTTAGATGAGCGGCATATGATAACCTGTGCCCGCTATATAGAAAGAAATCCCGTAAGGGCAAAACTGGTTAAAGAACCATACTTATGGCCATACTCAAGTGCAAAAATACATTGCGGAATCAAGCAAGATGACCCGTTGGGAACAAACCAGCTTTTTGATTGTATTGAGATAGAACCAAAAGGCTGGAAGGAGTTTATCGAGGCGCCTGATAATCCCGATGAAATGAAAGGGATCAGGGAAAAGACCAGAACAGGCCGGCCTCTGGGAACGAATGATTTTATAGAAAGACTTGAAGGACAGCTTAAGAGACTTTTTAAGTTAAAGCCGAAAGGAAGGCCTAAGAAGAAAGTTTATAAATAGGTGTCTGTCCCTATTTTAAATAAAAGATATTTTAAAAAATCAGATGTTAAGGAAATGTTTGAGAGGTATAATTTTATAATTAAATCATATTATACTGGAGATGCTTTTATTGCGGCAATAGTAGAAAATTACTGATAAATAGAATCTAATAACACAGTATTACCAGCTCCGTTGTTGCTCCGAAGATAAATTTGAAAAGGATAAAAATTATATTATTGAACAATCAAGTCCTTTGGCTTTTTGCTGAAGAGCTTTTTTAATTGAAAAAGAAGGATTTTTAATAAAAATGAAGTATAATAAATATAGAAAGTGTTAAAAGAATTAAAAGTTGAAGTAGTTCGGTTAGGCGAAATGCTGGAAATCATCTTTGTAACAAAAGAGAGGTGGAAATATGAAAATAGGATTGATGGGTGCGTGGAACACTGATTCGGGCGCAGCAATGCATGCCGAATTAATAGGTAGAAGTTTTGTTGAAAAGGGCTACGAAATTGCTGTGTTCACTTTTTTTAAACATAGTTTCCATGGAACTGCTATTCTGGGTAAAGATGAGGATTATGTAACAAGATGCTTTACTGTTGCATCTGATAAAAAACCAGAACTGCTTACAACACCATTTCTTATAAATGATTACAAATTTTTTGTAGTGGAAGACCTGGGCATGCTCCCCCAAGACCATTTGGGTAAAATCTTTAACTGGATAAAAAAGAAAGCAAAAACCATAAATGTAATACACGACGGTAACCTGAAAGAAGACCCTTCCTTTTATCAATTCGACTGGGATGCTATAGTATGCTTTGATAAGCGGTATTATAATTTTTTGAAACTTGCCTATCCAGAGAAAATTATACACATAATTCCATATCCGTGTTTGCCCTGGCGTCCAGGTGATAGGGAGAAGAGTCGTAAAAAGCTGGGCTTACCCCTTGATAAAAAAATTATCCTGCTGTTTGGTCCTTCCTCGCAATACGGAGTAGATAAGTACCATATTATAAAGGAACTTGGGGTTGATTACCCTATTCTCGTACTTGTGGTTACAAAACATTCAGGGTCATTGGCAAGATGGCACGAAATAGCCAATAGCAAATTTTATGACAGGAACAATAAACCAATCGAAGTTCGAGAGGAAGCTCCACAGATTGATAGGCTTTATGAGTATCTTTATGCAGCTGATCTGTTATTGTATAATAAACCGGATAATCCCGGAATTATAACCGTAGCAAGTACTGCTTTCCAGTGTCTTGGTTCAGGTTGCCCGTTTGTTGCATTGAAATCTACATTTGTTGAGAATCTTAGGAATGTAGTTTACCAATACAAAAATGATGACGAACTAAAATCATGCTTTCTTAGTGTTTTTGAAAGAGATACACGATATGAAGAGATCATACATAAAGCAAGAGAGTTTGTTGAGGAGAACTCGGCAAAAAATATTGCAAGAAAATTTATTGGACTGTTTAAATTATTAAATCGGGAGGTAAAAATATGAAACTCAAACGATACGAAGGCAATCCAATAATTACTCCTATACCTGAGCACAAATGGGAGTCAAAGGTTGTTTTTAATTGTGCTGCAATTTATCTGGACGGTAAAGTCCATATTGTTTACAGGGCAAGAGACAAAGAATATATTTCACGCTTGGGATATGCTGTAAGTAGAGACGGATTCCACGTTGATGAACGACTGTCTGAACCAATCTATTTGCCACAGGGCGAGATTGAAAAATATGGTTGTGAGGACCCAAGAATCTCAAAAGTGGGCGAGAGACTTTATATGTCCTATACTGCGTATGGCGAAACACCAGGGATGGCGACAAAGGTCCGTCAAAGTATTCAGATAGCGATTACCTCTATAAGTGTTGAAGATTTCCTGAATCGTCAATGGAACTGGACAAAACCACACTATCCTTTCCCTGGTGTAGATAACAAAGGTGCAGTTATCTTTCCAGAAAAGATTCAGAGCAAATATGTGATGTACCACCGCATACCACCCCATATCTGGGTGGCGTATTCTGAAGATTTACTCAACTGGCATGATTCTAATATTGTTATAACACCCCAATATGAATGGGAATATTACAAAATCGGTACAGGCGTCCCTCCTATAAAGACAGACTATGGCTGGCTTGTAATTTACCACATTGTAGATATAAACATGGTTTATCGACTTAGTTACGTTATCACAGCAATTGATGACCCGACAAAGATAATATACAAGCATTTTGAGCCGATAATCGAACCCGAAAAAGAATTCGAAACTCAGGGTGATGTAGCAAATGTAGTATTCACCTGTGGTGCAGTCTTGATTGACGATACAGTTTTTGTGTACTACGGAGGTGCTGATACCGTAATATGCGTGGCAACAGCAAAACTCGAAGAATTCCTTGTTCCTCTAAAACTCTGGCGGTGCTCATAGTTATGTCTCACTTATTACGCATCCAAGGGAAAAATTAATAAAAATACTAATAAATAAATAGGGACAGACACCTATTTTCATTGACATCACCTCTGCGAAGACCTATAATCTATATATGCCAAGAATAGCACGAGTCGTTGCAGCGGGCTACCCGCACCATATCACCCAAAGAGGGAATTATCGGCAAAAGATATTTGCTGATGATACCGACCGAGGAAAATATCTCTCCCTTCTAAAAGAGGAAAGTAAGCGCTATCACTTAGACATATTAGCTTACTGTCTCATGTCCAATCATGTGCACTTTATGGCTCTTCCCCAAAGAGAAGATTCCATGGGGAAGGTATTTAAATATACTAATATGAAGTATTCCCAGTATTATAATAACAAAATGAGGATAAGCGGTCATCTATTCCAGGGCCGCTTCTTCTCCTGTGTCTTAGATGAGCGGCATATGATAACCTGTGCCCGCTATATAGAAAGAAATCC
>WJOQ01000218.1 GCA_009618505.1 Clostridia bacterium
AAAAGTAAGGGGTGGAAGAGAACTGCCTGCACCTGAAAGGGCAAAAGTTCCGCTAGAAAGAGAGAAAGGGTTTACGGCAGTTGCCACGGCGGATTTGATAGATAAAAAGGATGCGCTGGTGATAAGAGCCGAGATTCCTGGTGTAGCCAAGGACAACATCAAGGTTAAGGTGATGGAAGACAGAGTAGATGTCTCGGCAAGACTGGAGAGAAAGAAAGAGGAAAAAGAGGAAAATTACTACTGTTACGAGCGCACATACGGAGCCTGGCAGAGAAGCTTTTCTCTTCCTGAAAGGGTAAAATCCGAGCGAGCTAAGGCCAAATACAAAGATGGAGTTCTGGAGATTACCCTGCCCAAAATTGAGGAAGAAAAGGAAAAAAAGAAAGAGCTTAAGATTGAATAGGTTTTAATTTGGGGGCTGCCTTTATGGTGGCCCTCAAATCTACTATAGAATAACAAGCAAAAGGGAATGAGAGAAAAGGGAAGAGAAAGCCTTTATCAAGATTACTTAGAAATCATCGATTTGTTTCGTCTATATGTAAAAAGAAAGATAAAGACAGAGAAAAACCGGGGATACGAAAAGCAAGGGAGTAATAGAGGAGAAGAAAATTCGCAGGTACTTCTAGGAAATCTCTACCATTCTATCCAGAATTGTAAGAAGTGTTCCCTTTATAAGTTACGAAATAATCTGGTCTTTGGTGCGGGTAATCCTGATGCAGAATTAATGCTGATAGGAGAAGCACCTGGAAGAGAGGAAGACCTTCAAGGCAAGCCTTTTGTGGGAGCAGCCGGCAGGCTTCTCACAGAAGCTTTGGGGCGAGTTGGATTATCCCGTGCGGATGTTTATATTGCCAATATTCTTAAATGTCGACCCCCCGGTAACAGGAATCCTCAGCCGGAGGAGATTGAGATTTGTTTCCCTTACCTAGAACGTCAGATAGAAATTATCAAGCCCAAGCTCATATGTACTATGGGCAATTTTGCCAGCCAATTACTTTTGAAAACCAGCCAGGGTATCACTCATATCAGAGGGAAGATTCAATCGTATAAAGAGAGTACTTCCGTCATTCCCATCTTCCACCCCGCTGCTTGCATTTATAAACCTGGATGGGAGAGGGACTTTTTGGAAGACCTTAGGATGGTTCGTGATGAACTCAAAAAGAGAAATAATTCTAAAAATGACCTGGTAGTATAGGAATTTTCTTTTTGAACATAAATCTGCGAAAATCTGTGTCCTAATTATGTTGAAAAGGATGGATATTTTATTTTTTCTGGGAGGAGATGCTTGGTTCTATTCTTTCCTGGAGAGCTTTTATTTTGTCCTTGATTTCACTTTTTCTCTCTAATTCAAAGTTATTCTTGCTGATGAAAGAAAATGCCTCCAGATAGTAGTCGATTGCCTTTTTCGCGTTCCTTTCCTGTTCTGCTTTTTCCAGAATTATATCGAGTTGATTGGCTTTCTCAAATCTCTCCGTCTCTATCTGTAATCTTCTTATCTTCGTCTGACTTCTTCCCTGTTTCATCTCTCTCAAGAATCTCATTGTCTCTTTTCGATAGGATTCGACCTTGGTATCTATTTCACTTAGCGGACGTTCTTTTCTTGGTCTACTTTTAAGATAAAAAAGTAGAATCACAACGCAAACAATTATTAGCCCTAACGGGATCATATTTATTCCCTCCACTGTTTCTCAATTATATAGTTTAATCATTTTGAGTCAAGCACGGTTGATTTTTGACTAAATTGTATTAGGATATTGATGAAGTAATTTAAGGAATCAAGGGATAGAGAGAAATTATCCTGAGATAATTTCATAAAAAGGGAGTTTTGGATTAGAGATGGGTAAGCTAAGGGCTCATGTTTTGATTAAAGGGAGAGTACAGGGGGTTTTTTTTCGAGCTGAGACTGGCAGCCAGGCTTACAGGTTAGGTATAGTGGGCTGGGTGAAAAACAGATGGGATGGTAGGGTAGAGGCTGTTCTTGAGGGAGAAGAAAAGGCTGTCCAAAAGATGATTAGTTGGTGCTACAAAGGGCCGCCGGCTGCTATAATAGAAGATGTGGAAGTTAAGTGGGAGGATTATGAAGGAGAATTTACCAACTTTTCTATCCACTATTGACTCGTTGCTCGTCGCTAGTTGCCTGTTGCTCGTGCCCCCTCACCTCGATCCTTCCTTTTTAATAATGAACTATGAACAATGAACTATATTCAATGAAGAAAGCTCGGACAAGGAGTGAATTACATAATCAGGCAGACGGGAAGGAGGAGCTTTTTGCAGCATCTCTTGGCTGGTAATTCCTGATAGAACCAAGATGGTAGTAATTCCCAGTCTTTTTCCTGCCAGGATATCTGTCTCCAGCCGATCGCCCACTAAAATGGTATCCTTGGGTTGATATCCTTTACTTTTCATAATTACCTTAAGTCCAAATGAGTCAGGTTTCCCTA
>WJOQ01000116.1 GCA_009618505.1 Clostridia bacterium
AATAACTTTGTCAAAAGGGCCTACAATATTATAACTACCAGCAAAAATACCACAACTGCAAGCACAGCCACCTATAGCAATCACTATTTTAGGGGAAGGCATTTGTTCATAAACTCTTTTTATCCTGGGAAGAGCCTTGCGGGTAACAGCTCCACTGGCCAGAATAACATCAGCGTGGCGGATACTCCCTGTGAGAATGATACCAAACCTCTCCAGATCAAATTTGGGGGTGAGGCAATCGAGAATCTCAATATCGCAGTTATTACAGGAACCGCTGCATAAATGAAACACCCAGATGGATTTCTTTAACGCCCACAATTTACTCATTTTTATAATCCTAACAAGGCCAAGACAAATCCTATTAAGGCAAGAGGAAATAGTCTCAGCCAGAAAAATCGTAATGCCTGGTCTATTCTTAAACGCGGGTTGGTATTCTTCACCAATATTATCAATACCAATATTACCACGTATTTCACAATTGACCAGAGAATAGACCATCCCTCAAATCGCAGTCCCCCTAAAAACATAGTAATAAGAAATACAGGCATAGTAAAGAGCATCATAGAACGGGTCAGCTTAAAGATGGCTAAGGGAGGACCAGAGTATTCGATAAAGGGACCGGCCATAATCTCCTGCTCTGCTTCCGGGATATCAAAAGGAGCTAAAGTTAGCTTTGCCTGCATGCAAAGGAAAGCCACTATGAAAGCAATAAAAGAAGAAAGATGATGAGTTAACATCATACCATTAGCCTGTTGGTAAAGAACAATGGAGCCTATTCTGATACTGGCAATCCTAACTAAAGGTGTAAATATGGCAATGATAAAGGGAAGCTCATCTGCCAGGATTAATTTCATCTCCCTGCTGACGCCCAGAGCTGCCAAAGGATTACCAGAGGCAGAGCCTCCAATTATAATAGCTAAAGAAGGGAGCATGCAAAGATAGATAAGTACAATAATATCTCCCATGAAGGAGACATTAGGCTCCAGATTCATCCTCCAGAGAATGAGGGAAACCAAAGTTACTCCGATTAGGCCGATGAAAGGAGCTAATAAGAATCCAGTTTTCTTGGCTGCTTTCGGCACAATAGTTTCTTTTCCCAGTAGTTTAAAGAAATCAACAAAACTTTGATACCAGGGAGGGCCGACCCGCCACTGGATACGAGCAGTAACCTTTCTATCCACCCAGCTAGCCAGCAGACCAATTACTGCAGTGAAAAGAAAACCGGGGAAAACAATAAAGTAAAAAATATTAACCAACATCTACCCTACTCTTGCTTCCAGGAAGTAACCTGGGCAATAACATTATCTAATTTATGTCTATTTTTCTCTAAATCTTCTTCGAATTCCCCATACTTAATTGCCCCTTTAGGGCAGCTACCCACACAGAGAGGCACCTCTTCCTTCTCCAGCCTACCCTCACATAAATCGCACTTAAAGGTAAGAAAAGGTATTATTTCAAAATAGATAGTTCCAAAGGGACAAACAACAGCACAAGATTTACATCCCACACAGAGAAGATTGTTTCTTTTCAGGGTTTTATCGCTTTCCAATTTTTCCAATGCCTCATAACGGCAAGCATTAACACAAGGTGCATCTTCACACTTTCGGCAGATGAGTTGGAAATGCAACCACTCCCTGAGCGAAAGTATACCATTATTGTCACTATGATAGGGATAACTACACTTGCATTCCACTGTACATTCTTCACACCCTGCACACTTATCTAGATCAATAAATAATCGTTTAGCCATTCTGAATTTAATCCCAAATAGTAGGAAAATCCTTTATTTTATCATATGTAAATACAGGCCCATCACGACAAACCAGAAATTTACCCATCTGGCAATGGCCACATTTGCCTATCCCGCAGGACATATTCTTTTCCATAGAAAGAAATATATTGCTCCACTTGTAACCTATGTCAAGCAGTTTCAGGGTAACGAATTTCATCATTATGGGAGGACCACAAACCACAGCTACACTCTCTTCGATACTCTCAATTTTTTCATTGAGGTTATCGAGAGTGTTGGTTACTAACCCTACCTTCCCTTTCCAATTTTCATCCCCTTGGTCCACGGTAATCCTGAAGTGAATTCTCTCTGGATTTATTTTATGCCAGTCTTCCAAAACAGCAGTCTTATAGACAATATCGGAAGGGGTTTTGGCACCGTAACAAAAAAGAACTCTCTTATACTTTTCGATATCATGAACAAGAGCAAAGAAAAGCGACCTCAAAGGAGCCAGACCTACTCCTCCACCTACAATTAGAATCTCTTTATCCTCAAAGTCGGAAAGTGAGTACTCTTTTCCATAAGGCCCCCGTATTCCTACCACTCCACCAGGAATTAAACTATGCAGGGCCGACGTCACAGTTCCCGTTTCCATAATGGTAACCTTAATCTTCTCTTTTTCATAAGGAGAAGAGGAAGGAGTAAAGGG
>WJOQ01000236.1 GCA_009618505.1 Clostridia bacterium
CGATAGATATGCCATCAATGCCGACCTCAAGGAACTTTTCCAGGATAATGAAATTAGACGGCACTTCAGCCATCATCCATATTTTGAAATCTTGGGAGCGCTTTAGCCCCTCCGATTCCATAATTTTTACCGTTCTAGCCAGCTCATCAACGGTTCGGACAAAAGGAATCATAACCCTTAGATTCTTGTATTTTCCCCTCACCTTTCTTATCGCTTCTATCTCTAGTGTAAACGATATTTACTACATCTCAGTTTTAGTATAACAGCAATTCAGCGGGGGCGTTATTATGGCATCCGTAATCAGAGTTTATATGGTGAAATGTAGTCCCCGTATTTTTCTCTGGCCCTATTTAATCTCTGCCTTTGTTCGTCCAATACTTCAAATACTATCTTGGGCGTATCAGAAACTTGGGTCTGGTAAATCCTCTTTATCCGGCCAATCTTGGCCAAATTTTCCGGAATCCTTATCATAAACTGCTTATCAAAGTCTTCTTGAGTATAGTCTTTACTGAACACCTCCTTAAACAATCTCTTAAGGTCCTCATACTTGGGTATCCTGCCAGTGGGTGTTTCAATGAAGTCGACTTCATTATATACGCGCAGTTCCATCCATTTGTACCATACTTCCTTATCCGCTTTCTCATTTAAAAAATTCCCTTTTCTATCCTTCAGGAAGTAATTCACTGAGAAGATAAGAGGTGGTTTATTCAAGCCTTTGCCAAAATCCAGATTACACTGGACATATTTGCCTATCGGCACAGATAAAAAGTCTATGTTAGACATCGGGTTGAATTCTCTTATGCCTTCCTTACCCAACGTGGCAGCGGTACTCTCGGATTCCAGTGATGCACCTTTAGTTATTATTCCATGTGCCCAACCAAAAGATTCTTCAACCGGTACCCAGGTGTCTGAATCTCTGCCCCCATAAACTATTCCACCCACTAGAACACCAAAAGGATCATCAAGCTTTGGCCCCAGATTGTCTAAAATCTTCAAATCAAGTGTAAATCGGGCATTTGGGTGTGAGCATGGTATCTCTCTACCCCTATCGTCTTTTTCCCCAATGAACCACTCACCTGAATGATTATAGCCCTTGTGAGGGACATTCCCGCCCTTCCCAATCCAATGCACGTGCTTGTCCTCAGTAACCAGCACATTGGAAAATATGATTTCGTTATGGCTATGAAGTGCCTTCCACTGAGATGGGTCATCTTTAGAGTTCACCCCCATTATTATTCCAAACATCCCCTTTTCAACATTGACTGCCCTAACTTCTCCATTCTTTTTTCTGATATAAGCTATGTCATCTCCCACGATGGTTTCCCCATCTAACATGGCGGTAGAAGTCTTCCCGCAGAGCGAAGGAAACGCCCCGGTAAAATAGGTCACTCTATTCCTGGGACCGTGAATTCCCATAATGAGCATATGTTCAGTCAACCACCCTTCCTTTGCCGCTCGATTGATCGCCAGCCGCATCGCCAACTTCTTAAGGCCAATGGTATTACCGCCGTATTGGGTGTTAGTGCTATATACGGTGTCATTATCGGTATCAATATATATTCTCCTCTTATCAATATTCTTAGATACCTTTCTTTCATCCAGTTCGCCTTGAGAATGGACAAACTTGAAGAAGCGAGCTGAAGAACCCTGTCTGACGAATTCTGTATAGCCTGGTCGGTAGAGAAGGTCTTCGCTGTGGGCCACGTAACTGGAGTCGGTAAGTTGGACACAGGGTATGGAAAACTCAGATTTGGTCGGTCCCAAACAGAAAAAGCGTATGTAAAGCTCCTTACCTTTCATGATATCTTTAAGAATCTCATGGATTTCCTTTAGCCCTTTGTCTCTATCTTTTGTGCTTATGGCTGAACCAAGGTCAACTCCCTTGGGGACAAGAATATTAGTATGTTCCCTATCTCTGCCTTGATCATAATAACCATCAAAGTGAACAGTATGACCATCGATAGCGACTTTGCTTTCCTCCCCATTTTTTATCGCCGATTCTCTGATGTACTCAATATCCTCGTCAGAATCAGTACAGACAAACACTTTATCAGGATTACAAAGTTCCACATACTTGGCAATAAATTGTTGAAGTTCAGCATTATCTATTTGGGTGACCTTATTAAACCAAACCGCGGTCTTTCGACCTTCCGACATGCATATGCCTCCTTTTCAGTTGAGGTGAATAAATTTTTGCTTTTGTTAATTAATTATACCACAATAAAGTGGTTTAGCTGAATGCTATTAGATATTGTTTTAAGCTTCATCTCCTATCAGGATTGTTTAGCAACCTATCCCCCTGACCCCCTTCCCTTATTAAGGGAAGGGGGAGTGTAGGTAAGAGAGGGACGAAGCCTCCCTTATATAATTGATTCCCCTTGATAAGGGGAAGGGGATAAAGCGGGTTCCCAGGAAAATCAAAGATTTTTCT
>WJOQ01000225.1 GCA_009618505.1 Clostridia bacterium
ACCGGAGGGAGGTTTAGATGGGGGGATTTTATATTGGGAGAGACAAAAAGGCAAGGAAAGCCTATGGATTTGATGAGGTAGCATTGGTCCCAGGTAGAAAGGCTTTTGATCCTAATGATGTAGATGTAAGCTGGAAAATAAGAGATTTGACTTTTGATATCCCTATCTTAGCTTCAGCAATGGACGGGGTGGTGGATACGGATTTTGCCATCCAGATGGGGAAATTGAGAGGATTGGCTATTCTTAATCTGGGAGGTATCCAGACTCGTTACCGTAATCCAGCTAAGGTAATAGAGGAAATTGTCCACTCTTCTTCCAAGGAAAGCGTAGAGGTTATTCAGAAAATTTACCGGACTCCTATAAAAGAGGAGTTAATAGGGAAAAGAATTGAAGAGATAAAGAAAGCCAATGTTCCGGTAGCTGTTTCTTCTATTCCTCAACAGGCAGTCCGTTTTGGTCCCATAGCTGAAGAAGCAGGAGCAGATATATTCGTTGTTCAAGCCACTGTAGTTACCACAGATTATATTTCTTCCCAGGGTAAAAAACTGGATTTCAGCAAATTTTGTTCTCAGCTTTCTATTCCTGTGATAGCAGGAAACTGTGTCATTTATGAGACGGCTTATGATCTTATGCAAACTGGCATAGCCGCTCTTCTGGTTGGAGTAGGCCCGGGGGCAGCTTGCACTACGCGGGAAGTGCTGGGGGTAGGCGTTCCACAGGTTACGGCTACCATAGATACTGCTGCTGCTCGCGATGATTATTTTAAAAAAAGTGGCCGTTATATTCCTATAATTACTGATGGGGGAATGAGAACCGGTGGGGATATCTGTAAGGCATTAGCTTCCGGAGCAGATGCTGTGATGCTCGGGCTAAGGAAGTGCCGGGTAAGGGTTATCACTGGGGAATGGCTACTTCAGATGAAAATTTGCCGCGGGGAGTAAGGGTGGCGGTAGGAACTACTGGCACGCTAAAGGAAATCATTTACGGACCGGCTAAATTGGACGATGGCTCGCAAAACCTTGTTTGGGCTATAAGAACCTGTATGGGCTACTGCGGTGTCCGTGACATAAAGGGAATGCATGAGGTAGAGATGGTGATTGCCCCGAGCATAAAAAGTGAAGGCAAATTTTTCCAGAAAGTTCAACGATTAAGGGAGGAAGGGTAAAGTAGTTACTAAGTTGCTTTCTTTATTTTATTAGAGCGAATACAACTGGTACAAATATGGGCTCTCTTTATTTGTCCATTGATGTTTATCTTAATCCGCTGCAGGTTAGGAAGCCACCTTCTTTTTGTTCGGCGTCCAGATTTACTTACCATGTTTCCTGTGCTTGATCTTTTACCACATATCTCACATATTTTTGCCATCAGTAATTTTCCTCTCTTTATATGTAAATGCTCAGTGAAATACGTTTTTTTCTGTCATTGCTCGTAATGAGGTGGTTCACTGAATATTTACCATCAACGTTAGTAGAAGAGGATAGCATAATTCCAAAAAAATGTCAAAAATGGCTAATCTTACTTGCTCTGTTCGCTATGCCAAAGGAGTAGGTGAGAAAAGGGCACAGCTTTTCAAAAAGCTGAATATCAGAACAGTTTCTGACCTTCTTTATCATTTTCCTGCCTATTACGAAGACCGTTCCAATGTTGTTCCGATTGGACAAACTTCATCCGGCAAAAAACAGGTAATTCAGGGTCAAGTTCTCTTGGTCAATCAGTTTAAAATAACTAAGAAATTATCTGTTTTTAAAGCAGCAATTAGAGATAACAGCGGAGTAATTTATGCTATCTGGTATAATCAAAGTTATCTTAGTAAGCTTGTTAAGAAAGGGAAGGAACTTGTAGTGAGCGGTAAGGTAGATTTGAAATTCGGTCAAAAACAGATTAAGGTGGAAGATTTTGAGTTTCTGTCCGGCGATGAGAAGGATAATCTTCATTTAAGAAGAATTGTCCCTTGCTATCCCTTGACTGAGGGTTTATCTCAGAGGATGCTGCGCAGAATTATCAAAACAAACCTGGAAGAGAAACCTTTTTACCTGATAGACTCCTTGCCTTATGAGATAAGAAAACGTTATTCATTTATTTCTTTACCCGAAGCATTGAATAATATCCATTTTCCAGAAGATTTCTCCCGACAAAAAGAAGCTCGGCGAAGACTGGTCTTTGAAGAACTGTTTCTTCTACAATCTGCCCTTGCTTTAAAAAGAGAAGAACATAAGAAAGAATCAGGAATTCCCTTTTCCACAGATAGGGAGTTGAGCAGCTCCTTTTTTCATCATCTTCCTTATTCACTAACCCTCTCCCAGAAGAAAGTGATAAGAGAAATACTGGAGGATATGCGCAGTTTTCATCCTATGAACCGCCTACTACAAGGAGATGTAGGCTCAGGCAAGACCGTAGTAGCCACATTAGTCTTGCTTACAGCTATAGCCAA
>WJOQ01000346.1 GCA_009618505.1 Clostridia bacterium
GAAGATTTAGCGGATACTGCTTTTAGAACTGGTCGGATAACTGAATATGAATATTACCGGTTAATGATAGAAGATGAGAAGAAAGATTGGATCCGATGTATTGCTCAAAAGAAATTTGAGATACAAGATGAACCTTGATAGTAACTTATGTTATCTTAAGGTATAAAAATTGAAGGTTTGGAAAAAAACGGTAATTGTGATAAAACACATCGAGGGGAATTTACGATTTGCTCTTTGAAAATTCTATCGAGGTCTTCGAGATATTTATCGAGATATGATTTTAAGGCTGAAAAATAGACTTTGAAGGATAAAGTGATAAAAGACTACCATATAGCAATTACTCAAAGCCTTATAGATTCAGTCTTTCTCAGAAAAGAACTTAGAATAATATCACATACTAAGCAAAGAGTGATAAAAGACTTGACAAAAGTTTTCCTTCTGATATAATTAGAGGTAGTTAGATAAATTATATACGAAAGGAAAAAAAGTAATGATCAAGACAAACAAGAAAGCAGGTCGAAAGCTGCCTAAATTCCTGAGTGTAGAGGAGTTTGACAGGATCAAAGAGATACCTATTGAGGATGAGGCTGCTGCCAGGAGACAACTCAGAGAGAAGAGAAAGGCAGGATCTCAATGGATCAAGAGGCTGAGGAATAAGATATTTAACGCTAAGAGGGATCAGGCTATCCTTGCGCTCTTCTACTCTTCCGGGATAAGACTTACTGAACTGGTTAGTATAGACACAGGAGACCTTGATTTAAGGCGAAGCATAGTCAAGGTTTTATCTAAAGGTGGTGATGAAAGAGAAGCAGATCTGACCGGCAAAGCAATCAAGGCACTCAACAAGTATCTCAAAGCCAGGCAATTCTGGAAAGGCAATAATAATCAAGCATTGTTCCTCAACCGAACTGGTGACAGACTTCAAACAAGAGACTTAGAAAGACGAGTTGAGGATTATGGAAGAAGAGCAGGGATTGAAAGAAAGGTAACACCTCATCAATTAAGACACTCAATAGCAACGCAACTCTTAGATTCTGGAATGGACATCAGAAGGATTCAAAGATTCTTAGGACACAAGCGCCTATCTTCCACAGAGATCTATACTCATATCACAACGAGCAAGCAGAGAGAAGAGATTGAGAAGTATCATCCTGATAATAGATAGGAGTAAAAGAAGATGAGCAAACAGGGGAAGATTAGTTTTTTGAGGAAAAAGAAAAGTATACTGTCAGAGGAGCAGATATGTCTATGAGCAAGAAATCAAAGAGCAAGATAGTTTACTATGACCCCGATAGCAACCTGGTCCAATGCCTCAAGTGCGGTTACATCTGGCGATCCTGGTTCAGAGAATACAGGAACTTTGACATTGAGAAGTGTCAATGCCCGAATGGTTGCGAAGAAAAGTTAGGCTGATAGTGTAGTCAAATTTATCATCAAAGACGATTTAAGGGCTATTTTAGGCACACTTTACCCAGACCCTATATAATTTATCGAAAGGTAAGATACTGATGCAAAATACATTGACTATTGAGGAAAAAAAACAATCAGCAGGTAAAAATTTAATTCAGAGCAGAATTGAAGAAATATCTCGATTACATAGTGAGATTAAGACTTTATTCCTTAATAGCTTAGAAAAAGCTATAAGGATAGGCGCTTTGCTGGAAGAACAGAAAAAAAGCCTATCCCACGGGGAATTTACTCCCTGGGTAATAAAAAATCTACCTTTTGGGGAAAGAACTGCTCGTAATTATAGAGTGGTTTATAAAAAAAGAGAAATCTTAAATCGGCAAGTAGTTTCCGATTTGAATAGTGCTTATATGCTTTTAACGCAGCAAAGGAATGAACAGAAGGAAAGAGAACAAGAGAAAAGACTTGAAGCAGAGAAAAAACGATATGAATACGCATTACATCATCCCGAAGAAGTTGAAATTGACAAGGCAGAATACGCAAAAAGCAAGGCAGGATATAAAGTGAGAAGGAAGACAGTAGGTGAATTGAGAGGATTGCCTCTCGTCAAAGAAGAATGCTTTGATCCTGAATATCTTGAGCTAAAAAAAAATAGATTGCTTTTTGCTGATGATATGGAATTAGCAATATCTGATATAAAAGCTGTAATCTATTGTTTAGAGAGTATTCAGAAAAAATATCCTGATAAAATTAAAACTGCTTATAGTTTCAGCATTGATGAAGGCAAAAAATGTTTATATCCTGAGTTAATAAAAGTTTGGCAAAAGCTTGATCAGATAATGCAGAAAGTTGATCAGAGTAAGGGATCGTGTTCGGAATCTAATCGTTCTCAGCCCTCTCAATGGATAGAAGGGATGAGACCCGGTTGGACACGCTGGCCGGGTTAATTGGTAAATATAGGCAAAGGAAAATAGATAATGTCAAAAACTAAATACTATGGAAAGACTGAGGAATCCGAAG
>WJOQ01000122.1 GCA_009618505.1 Clostridia bacterium
GGCAGCATGACCAGGAACCAGGACTATAGCTGTGCGGTATCCGGCTGCCTTATAAAGGGTAGCCAGAAAGACAGCGTAGTCCTCGCAATCTCCCCTTGCTCTCCCTTTTTCTATTTCTCTAGCCATTTCATCTGCATTCTGGGCAAATTCACGGTATCCGAATTGGTCAAGGTCCTGAGTATATCTGATTTGGTTGCGAGCAAACAGGTATATTTTTTCTGCTCGTTGGTAGAAATCAGAGTATCTTTCTCGAAACTCCTGACCCAACTTATGGGCAATATTAGTATTACTAGCAAGACTTTCAAAAATTATTATGGGGCGGAATCCCTCTTCTGTAACCTGAAAGTATCCATCAATACCATTTGGTCTTGTGCGGCATATTTGCCAGGAATCGTAGATTTCTCCCTTCATTTTATAGAAATTCTGGGCAGGAGCCTGCCAGGACAGTATCAGGAAAGCCAGACAGATTAAGGCAGATACAGCTATTCTTGTGTTCATCGATTATATCTTTGACTGTACTTCGATATTTGATAGGTTAGTTCTTTTATAATGGACTACGAACTATGAACTGTATTACAGGGACATAGTCAGGGCTGCGTGCAAAATTATTCCCAGAAAAACGAGATAGCTAAATACATATATTCCAACGGCCAGGGAGTTATCTTTGATGCTAATAAATGGGATTTTGGGAGTCACTCTATCAAGTATGTTAAACAGCGCTATACCTACCAAAAGACTCACCAAGAAATTGATACTTATTAGTCCTAATCTTCTAAGGTTCATCAGGCTTTCCAGGAGTGAGCCTCCAATGGCCATTGGTGCTGTGCAGGTGCCATGTATTACTAAACCTATGAAAATAGTGAATCCACCTATGAAGAGTCCCACCGAGATGGGATTCTCTCCTATCTTTTTCCTTTGATGAATATTAGGAGTCAGGGCATCCAATATCCTTATTCCCAGCCAACATAGAAAGCTACAAAAAAAGACCATTACTACTACTCTGATTATCCAGAAGATAACCAGTAAATAAAAAGGACTTGCTGAACCTATCGGCATTTTCTCCTCCCTTGATTGATGAAATTTCTCTATTATTATAGCACATTCTTTCAAGCAATCAATAAAGAGTTTGTTTTTCGTTCAAAGAGGAGTATTGATATTCCTAGGCGAGTAAATTGCTTGCTTGTGAATTTTTTGCTATTATGAGAAAAAAGAGGGGAAGATAACTGGAGAAGGCTAAAAAGACTATATCTTTTGATGTGGATGGTACTCTGGTTAAGCCAGAGTTTAATGACCTTATATGGCGGAAGGTTATACCGGAGCTTTATGCTCGGAAAAATGAAATAGAAATTGAAGAAGCGAGAGGATTTATAGAGGGGGAGTATGATAAAATCGGTGAATATGACTTAAGGTGGTACAGTCTTGCTTTCTGGCTTGACTATTTTCGACTCAATGTAAGAGAAAAGGAGATATTGGGGGAGTACGCTGGGAAGGTTAGTCTGTACCCCGATGTCTTATCCACCCTGGAGAAGCTCAGCAAGAATTACCAATTGGTGATTGCCTCTTGTATGGGCAATGATTTCATTGATATAAAATTAAGAAAAAGAAATATCAAGAAGTACTTTAGGCGAGTTTTTTCTGCTGTGTCTATCGGGTTAATAAAGAAAGAAGAGAGTTTTTATCTTGCCCTCTGCTCAAGTCTGGCCATCAAACCAAATGAGCTCATTCATATTGGTGACCATTATGAGTTTGACTATCTTGTGCCCCGACAGATTGGTATAAGGGCGTTTTATCTAGATAGAAATAGTGGCAAGCAGAAGGTGAGCTTAGATGGGGTGAAAGGTCTGCACGATTTTACCCGGTATCTATAATCATCTCTTTAGAAAATCCAAAACTTCTTTTGAGGGTATATTTGAAATAGAAGCTACTACCTCTCCATTGTGTCTGAATATCGTCTTTGTGTCTTGTTTAACTTCACCTATAACCGTTCCAATACCTCCAACCTCTTTAATTCTATTTAATAGACGTTGAGCATTTTCAGGTGAAACTGTAAATGAGTACCTGGCTTGAGTTTCATTGAGAATTAGTTCAGCCGGATTAAGTTGTTTCCCTTGTTTTGTAGGAACCTTTGAGAGTTCAATTTCAGCTCCCAATCCACTTGTTTTAGCTGCTTCGCATACAGCAGCTCCTATGCCTGCAGCTCCCAGGTCGGAAAGGGAGTGTATAAGACCTGTTCGTATAGCAGCCAGCGCAGCTTCCATACTCGTTCTTTCTTGTTTAAGCAATGGTTTTGCTGGTTTCATTTCCTTTGCCAATCCTGCTCGGAATATTGTGTCATTACCATCATCATCGGTTTCTCCGATAAGGATAATACTATCTCCGGGGTTCTTGAATGGTTTTGTCAGAGGTTTATCGGTAACAAGCTCT
>WJOQ01000019.1 GCA_009618505.1 Clostridia bacterium
AACCGAGTGGAACATTAGAGCCGGTGCAACTTCCAGAAATTATAAAACCAGGCTTGGCAGAGCGGGCAGTGAACTTCGTTTATACCATCTACAATGGCTTAACCAAAGCACTCTCTTTCCTGCTTGAACAGAGTGTCTTTAAAGAATATCCAGAACTAGCTGAATTCTATGGACAAATAGCATCCTTCCTAATCGCCATTACCGCTGTGTACTTGATATTGCTCTTAGTTACGGCTGCCAAGAAAATAGTAGGCCTGTTGTTAATTCTAGGATGGGCTTTGTTTATTGTGACACTAGTCATAAGAGCTCTGTAGTTCTTGCAGCACTCGTAAAGACAAGGTCGGTATATAATCATGGCGAGAGGGTAGGGGAGTTTGATAGAATAGACTCATTTAAGGCGTGTTCCTGACACGGAGCCCACTTACTCTGTGCGAAGTTGGACTAGCACACCTATGAGCATATGTCAAGATTTCCCTCCCCAGATTTGCTTCCCTTCCGTCTTCCTGTTAAGAGTTTCTCATTTTAGTCTATTTTTCCCTGAGCTCCCAAAATCACCATCTACTTTCAATTTTTCAGAAAAAAACTCAAGGGATTGACAAATTTCACAGATGTATTATAATGTTAATGTAATATTGTCAAACAATCTTTAGAGGTGAAGGTATGCGACCGGTAAGAAGGACAACACTGCCTGTATTGGTAGCAGAGGAAATTAGGCGAGATATTCTTCATAAAAGTCTGAAAGCAGGGGAAAGACTTCCCACAGAGAATGAATTAACTAAGCAGTTAGGAGTAGGTCGTCCTACTATAAGGGAGGCCTTAAGGATACTGGAAGGACAGGGATGGATCAAGTTTAAATTTAGCGGAGGAGCTTATATAATGGACAATGACAAAATATCTCAGAAGACTTCGGCCTATCTTCAAAAAGAGGAAACATTGGAACTTCTTGAAGAAGAAATATCTCAGTTGACCCAGGAAGGAAGAAATGTAACTGATGGAATTAAGGAAAGATTTTCAAGGTTAAAAAAGGAAGGAACTCCAGGGGAGATAGAGGAATTTTACAATACCCTGGAAGGTTTGGACAAAAGAATTGACTATCCCTATGAGGAACCCTCCGAAATAGGCGAGATCAAAAAGAAAATTCCTGAAGTAGAGATAACTTTTCCAAAAATTTTAGACAAGGATGCTCTTTATGAGCGTATATATGGAGCCTGGCTGGGTAGATGCATCGGCTGCCTTTTAGGAAAGCCTGTGGAAGGATGGCCAAGGAAGGAAATAGAAAACTACCTTAAGGCTACAGATTCTTATCCGCTTCAAGACTATTTTCTCTACGCACCGGACAAAATTAATAACAATGAATATACCTTTCACTCTTCGGCTAAAGAGGCTACTAGAGGAAATATAAGCTATATGGCTCGGGATGATGATCTTGATTATACTATCCTTAACTTGAAACTTGTGGAGGAAAATGGTTTTAATTTTAGCACAGAGGATGTGGGTGAAGAATGGCTTTCGAATCTTCCCTACCAGATGGTATATACAGCTGAGCGTCAAGCCTACTCTAACCTGGTGAGAGGTCTCAAATCCCCTGCTGCAGCTATCTATCGTAATCCTTTTCGAGAGTGGATAGGTGCTCAAATAAGAGCTGATCTCTTCGGATACATTGTTCCAGCAAATCCTGAACTAGCTGCTTCATTAGCTTACAAAGATGCCTGTCTTTCCCATACAAAAAATGGCATATACGGTGAAATGTTCATCGCCGCAGCAATATCGGCTGCCCTGGTAAGCAATGATTTGGAGAAGGTAATTGATGCAGGTTTGTCCCAGGTGCCGAAGGACTCCCGCTTAGCAGAGGTAGTAAAAAATGTAACAAGCTGGAGTAAAGAGCTAAATAACTGGCAGGAGGTGTGGGAAAAGACAAATAAACGATATGGAAAATACCATTGGGTCCATACTCTTCCCAACCTTGCTTTTGTCTTGATAGGTCTTATATGGGGAAAGCTTGACTTTAAGAAAACCGTATCCATTGCAGTAATGTGTGGATACGATACTGACTGCAATGGGGCTACTGCTGGCTCCATTCTTGGAGCGCTACAAGGGATAAAGGGAATTCCGGAGGAAATGTCAAAGCTTCTAAACAATAGAGTAAAAAGCATTGTCCCTGGATACTCAGATATGAGGATAAGTGATCTGGCAAAGAGAACATTTGAGCTGGCCAAGAAAAAGGTGTAGCTTAAGTTTTAAGATGAAAGAGCTAAAAAATAAAGGGGGGAGGAGGTGAAAATATATAAAAGCAAGCCTTTTATCTAAAATCAAATCTAAGCAGGAGGTGTTCGCATGAGGATCAAAGGTAGTTTGCTTGATAACTTCAAGCGGTCAATTTCGATAGTGATATTGGTAACTGTGACAATGGTATTTCTATCA
>WJOQ01000329.1 GCA_009618505.1 Clostridia bacterium
CTCCGGTTCTAATAAGGTGATTATGAACATCGGCTATTCCTAAATCCTCAGCTTCGATTGCCTCCAGAAGGGTTTGAATTTTTTTCATCTTCTTTCTCTCTTTAGTTTAAATTTTGTCCAGTTTGCCAGCATTTCAATAGCGGTATTGCTCCACTGACTCCCATTCATAACAATATCAGCATACCATTTAGACGGCTGAACAAACTCTTGATGACGAAAACGTACAGAATCCAAATAATAATCAGCTATCTCATCAAAACTTAAGCCCCGTTCTTCCATATTGCGTTTTAACCGACGGACAATTCTCTCGTCCGCATCAGCCTCAACAAAGACTTTCAGGTCAAGCAATTTGCGTAAGTCACTATTTTGAAGAACCAACAGTCCCTCAATAACAATTACATCAAATTCTTTAGTTTGAAGAAAATGTTTGATGTCAGTTAATAATTTTTTCATATTCACGGACTGAGGGTGATTATAATCATCATATTTTCGCCGGGAAAATGGTGCCGTGCATTTAGGAAGCGGTTTTTTGAAATAGGTATCCATACAAACGATTTTTACCTTTGACATTGATCGGGAAAGAGTTTTACTTAGAGCTTCGGTGATACGATGCTTGCCAGAGGCTGAGCCGCCGGCAATTCCAATTATTATTGGTTTACGGTTCTTATGGCTCATTAATTCTTCCTTTTTGAGGAGTATTTTTCTTGTCATAGAAGTTCCAGGCAGATTTAATGATTTCTACTATGTAATCTACTGATTTCCTCAGAAGTTGACAACCCTTTTCTGGAGTAGCTACCTTGGCATTGCCAAAACTGGACAAAGAAGAATGAACTAGAACTACATCTCCTTTCTTAAGCCCTAATTTTCTCAACCCTTTCTTAATATCCTCTTTTGTGAGTCCCACTTTTATACCTTTCTTTTCCTTTAACTAAGATTTTCTATTTTCTATATTTTCCGTATTCTCTAGCCGTTTCGTACACTGCAATGACACTCTCTGGCGGTGTTTTATGCAAAATAGAATTACTTGTTGCGAAGATATAACCACTGACCTGCCCCCATTAATAGTACCACTTGTTTAGTTAGAGTCAACGGAATCATGGCCTCCTGAATCATGGCCTCCTGAATCATGGCCTCCGGAGTGCATATTCTTCTAACCATTCTAATCCCCCTTTTCGATCCTTAGTCTAACACAATAACTGGACCGATTCTGGGAGGGCAGGTCACTTGGACGTCTTTACTCTAGAAAAGTAGTGAGGAATTTTAAGCTTGCTGCATGCCTCCTCAAACAGTTTAGTAAACTCTCTAGCCTTGTCAGTTTGAATGATCTTTATCTTAGTATCCACTAAATAGATAAGTCTGTAAAGGAAATCTCTGGCATTAAAAGAGACGACTCCTTCTCTTCCTCAGTTTCTCATTCTTGACTGGATGGTAGTAGAAATTGTACTTTTCCATAGTCTTTTGAATCTGCCAGCAGGTTACCTTGTCTTGATAGACCTTCTCATAGAGGACTTTAAGCTTTTCTTTCCCATATCTGATCTGCTTCTTCCTGAGAGCCTTAATCCTTTAGCTCTTTCTCAAAAGGAATCATTCTCTTTCTCCTCCCTTTGGGAGCACGAGACCTGATCTGTAAAGTTCTAAGGTCCCAGGGACTGTATCTTTTCTTCCACTTATAGAAAGTCTTTCTGGAGATGGCAAAGTAGCAGGGACCTTCTGCATGATGAGGCCTGCACCGGCTCAACTAGACAAAAGGATTTTATGAAATATAATACAAAGTAGATTGGGGTTAGGATTTCCGAAATGGTTTAGAGGAGGGTAAAGTGTTAAAAAAGTTTATCAACGATCCAAAGGATGTGGTGGAAGAGATGCTGGAGGGTTTTCTGGCGGCTCACCAAAAAGAGGTGAGGAGATTAGAAACCTCAAGGGTTATAGTGAGAAAAGAGGCTCCCGTCAAGAATAAGGTAGGTCTGGTTACCGGCGGAGGTTCGGGACATAAACCTGCTTTTATTGGATATGTGGGCAAGGCTCTTATGGATGCAGTGGCGGTAGGTGATATCTTTTCTTCCCCTTCTGCTCAGCAGATTTATGATGCCATTAAAGCGGTAAATTCAGGCAAAGGTGTTCTCTGTGTATTGGGTAATTACTCTGGAGATGTGATGAACTTTGATATGGCTGCTGAGATGGCTAAAGAGGAAGGGATAGAGGTAGAACAGGTCATAATTAACGATGACGTTGGCTCAGGCCCTAAAGAGGAGATGGAAAATCGCCGGGGAGTAGCGGGAGAGGTAATCGTCTGGAAAGCTATAGGAGCAAAAGCAGAAGAGGGAGTAAGCTTAGAAGAAATAAAAGAGGTAGCAGAAAAGGTCAATGCTAATACCAGAAGTATGGGCGTAGCTCATTCTCCTTGCGCTGTACCCTCGATGCCCCATGGAGGAAAGCCAAATTTTATCCTGGGTGAAAATGAAATGGAGATAGGCGTCGGTCATCACGGAGAGCCAGGGGTGGAAAGAGTTCCTATGAAATCAGCTGATGAAACCACAGAAATCTTGCTTAATGAAATCTTGCAAGACCTTCCGTTTAAGCGAGGAGATGAGGTAAGTGTATTAATAAGTGGTCTGGGTTCTACTTCTTTATTGGAATTATACATTGTCTATCGCAAAGTGGCGAAAATGCTAAAGGAAAAAGAAATTAGTATTTATACCTCCTACATTGGAGAATATTTCACTTCTATGGAAATGGGCGGATACTCAGTCACTCTAACCAGGCTTGATGATGAGCTGAAGAGACTCCTGAATGCACCAGCTCATTCTCCTTTGTTCATACAAAACTAGGAGAATTCAATGAAAATAGCTATCGGAAGTGACCACCTAGGTTTAGAACTTAAGAATATAATCAGAGATTTCTTAAAAGAAAAAGAAATAGAAGTAAATGATTTTGGAACAATGTCCAAGGAGCCCATTGATTACCCTGATATAGCCAAGAAAGTAGCCAAAGCAGTTGCCAAAGGCGATTGCGAGAGAGGTATCCTTATCTGTGGGACAGGAATAGGGATGGCTATTGCTGCCAACAAGGTAAAAGGGATAAGAGCTGCCGTCTGCCATGACCTATACTCTACTGAAAGGTCTAGAAAGAGCAATAATGCTCAAATAATGGCCATAGGAGCTCTAATAATAGGTTCGGAGCTGGCAAAGAAATTGGTGGAGGTATGGCTGAACTCAGAATTTCAAGGAGGTCGCTCAGAGCGAAAGGTGAAGAAAATAATGGAAATTGAGACGGAAAACTCTTCTTAGTTCATTCGAAAGAAAGAAGGATAAGTTATTGTTCAAGAAAGAAAATTCATACAGCAAGATAAAGAAAATTATGAAAAGTATTGTCAAGGAACTTGAAGAAAAGAGAGATTACCTGAATCGACTGGATGGAGAAATTGGTGACGGAGACCATGGAAGAACTATCACCAATGCTTTTAAAAAGGCACAGGAGGTATTGTTAGAGAGTGAAAGTGGCAGAGAAGATGAAGCTCGCTTGTCATGCGAGAATGCTGACCTAGGAACCCTCTTGAAAGGGATAGGAAGAACTATTGCCTTTTCTACTGGTGCGGCGGCTGGTCCCCTATATGGAACCGCTTTTATAGAAGCGGGTAAAGCAACAGAGGGTAAAGAAGAACTTCAGCTGGAGGATTGGGCCAAATTAACTGAGGCCGCTGAAGCAGGAATCATCAAAAGAGGCAGAGGTAAGGTGGGTGAGAAAACCATGCTGGATACCTTACATCCAATGGTTGAAGCCTTGAAGGAGATGCTGGCTCAGAATAAACCATTAAAAGAAGCTCTTAGGCGAGCTAAAGAGGCAGCCCGGGAAGGCATGGAATCCACCCGGGAGATGGTTTCCAAAAGAGGAAGGTCAAGCCGACTGGGAGAGAGAACCAAGGGACACATTGACCCTGGAGCAGCTTCCACCTATTATATCATAGAAGCTATCATCGGGACTTGCCTTCAAATATGGTGATTAGTGATTGGTGAATGGTGAATCGCAAACAAGAAAGTAAACGGTTGCAGGGTTTGATTGACAATTCACGATTCACGAAATACGATTCACCAACTCTGTCGTGCGTGATGCGTATTGCGCAATACGACATACGATATACGCAATACGAGATTGTCCTGAGACGTTTCTTGATAAGTCAGGAAAAGATTACTGAGAACGGCTTTCAAAATAATATCTCTATGGCTTTATAAGGGCAGGCAGGAATACAGGCTCCACAAGCAATACACTTATCTTTATTAAAGGAAATTTCCATACTGTTACGGTCAACTACAATGGCTTCTGTGGGGCAAAGAGAAACACATACCGTACAATGGGTACACTTCTCCTCAAGCCATCTTATATCCCGAGCCAGGGACTGAATATTTACGTTTAACCCGTTGAGATAGTCCATCCCCCTTTTCAAAGCACTTTTCTCGCCGCTGAGCTCAATCATAAGCCGACCTTCCTCTTCTGGGCTAATCTTTGCCCGGAGGATATTAACTACCAGATCATAATCTTTGATAAGTCTATAGGTAATAGGTTCCTCTACTAACTTGGGGGGGAAAGTCAAAACTAATCTTCGCTTGGCCATTGTAAGCTCCTTGTCCTACCTTATTTTTCTTTCCCTGAGAGGTTTAAACGTTATTCCTGAATCAACCGAAGGAAGCAGTTCTACTGGCTCAGTTAAGAAAAATTCTCCTTTCTTAATCCAGCTTTTAAGAATTCCTGCAATCTTTCTTGCCTTAGCATAACTAGAGAGACTGGCTGTGGGAACTCCTTTTCCTTGAATGGTTATTTTGCCGCTTTTTAGCCGGGCATAATTTACTTCAGCTAAACTATCCGATTTGCCTTTAGGATAAGCATCACTATAGTCTATAATCTGGGCGTAAATTTCCTCATCTCTAACTGCTGTCCATTGCACTATTTCCTCATTGAGGATAGGGATCGGGAGTCCAATTCCCACTGTTAGATTCACTCCATATCCCGTCAGCGTTGTTCCTCTCAGCCACTCTGGGCTCATTTTCTTTAAGTCACCTATTACAGCAATGGTTCCGGCCCCTGAGCGAGGAACCCCCTTTTTGGTACGAGGGACGTCAGGATTGTGCTGAGTTCCTTGCCAGGCGATGTAGCCTATTCCGCCTCCCAGAAAAATCCTCGTTCCTATGCCAATAGTCTTATAATAAGGGTCATTAAATAGGGGAGACAGTTGTCCCGCGCTACAATAATTAGCATTGCCTAATCTCGGCTGCAATATCCCCATATAAGTGTAAATGACTTTATTAGAGAGATTCACAGCCACATTATAGTTTTGATAAGCATTCCTGGGATTGAAAAGAACCGCTTCATTAAAGTCTTTTATATTGATCCAGGTCTCCAGGTTCTTGCGTGGATAGCAGTCTGTCCCATAGGCACTGGCCACCAGCTTTACATCTTTACCCGCTACCAAATCTTCAATTACATGTCCTCCTCCATATTTAAATTCCCCTGGATGGACTCTATTACGGGGATCATTATCAGGAAGGGCAGCAGCTCCCAGGAAAAAATCTACAGCAGCCAGACCCGTATAAACAGGAACTTCGTTAAGGCAAGTTTGTCCTCCCCCCAGTTTTATCTTGGGCTTAGAATGTCCTGTGTTAAAGTAAGCTCCTGAGGAGCACATTGGTCCAAAGGTGGCACTGGTAACAATGTCTATCTGACGAGCAGCTCTCTCAACCCCCTTTTTCTCCACCAGGTCTATGATCTCCTCTGCAGTTACTACTGCTACGTTCCCTTTTTTTATCTTCTCATTTATTTCAGCAATTGTTTTGGCCATTTCCTCTCTCTCTGGTATTTATTTTATCTAATCATATCAGCTAAGAGTCAATATTTCAAGTAAATAATTTTGTACTCAAATATCTCTCCCCGCTATCAGGAAGAATGACTACAATAAGCTTTCCACTAGTTTCTTTTCTTTTAGCTACCTTCAAAGCAGCAAATGCAGCCGCCCCGGAAGAAATTCCAGCCAGGATTCCTTCTTCCCGCATTAATCTGCGAGCAGTGAGAATAGCCTCTTCACTCTTCACTTTGACAACCTCATCTATTAGTTCTAGCTCAAGCACTTCCGGTATGAAGCCAGCCCCAATCCCCTGGATTTTGTGAGAGCCAGCTTTTCCACCAGATAGAACGGGAGACTCTGCTGGTTCCACAGCTATAGCCTTTAGAGTTGGCTTCTTCTTCTTTATAAATCTGGCAACGCCGGTAATTGTGCCGCCTGTACCTACGCCACTTATCAGGATATCTATTCTGCCTTTACTGTCTTCCCATATTTCCCTGGCTGTTGTCCGATAATGGACACCAGGATTAGCAGGATTATTGAATTGTTGAGGAATAAAGACTCGGCAGTCATTAGCTGCTAGCTCCTCTGCCTTCTTTATAGCTCCTTTCATCCCCTCTGAACCAGGAGTTAAGATGAGCTCTGCTCCAAAGGCTTTGAGTAAAGACCTTCTCTCCAAACTCATAGTGTCAGGCATAGTGAGGATTAGTTTATAACCTTTTACGGCAGCTACAAGAGCTAAAGCAATGCCAGTATTTCCACTAGTTGGCTCCACAATAATGGTCTCTTTATTAATGAGCTTTTTCTTTTCTGCTGTTTCGAGCATACTCAAGCCGATACGATCTTTTACACTTCCACAGGGGTTAAAAGACTCTAATTTTGCCACCACTTCTGCTCCCAAGCCTCTAACTACCCTATTTAGCCTGACCAAAGGGGTCTTTCCTATTAGTTCAGTGATACTATCGGCTATCTTAGTCACTACTGCACCTCCCTAATCCTTTTTTTCTGGAAAAAGAGGAGACATTTCTCTCAATCTTCCCACAATCTCAACCAGATTCTCCACCGTATAATCTATATCTTCTTCCTTGTTCTCCCTGCCCAGAGAAAACCTTATTGAACCTTGAGCTATTGCCGGTGGAACTCCAATAGCTGAAAGTACATGCGATGGTTCCAGAGAACCAGAAGCACAGGCTGAACCGGTAGAGACTGCGACTCCTTTCAAGTCTAAATTCAAAACTAAGGATTCTCCTTCTATAAACTCAAAAGAGACATTGGAGGTGTTGGGCAGTCTCTCAGTGGGATGACCATTAAAACGAATATAATCTATATTATCTTTGATTTTATTCTCCAGTTCATCTCGCAACTTCTTTACATGACTATACTCTTGTTTCATTTCTTTACCGGCAATTTTAGATGCCTCTCCTAACCCCACTATACCGGGAACATTCTCTGTCCCTGCTCGACGCTTCCTTTCCTGCTCTCCTCCATGAATCAAGGGATGAATCTTGGTGCCCTTGCGGATATATAAGGCTCCTACCCCCTTAGGGCCGTAGAACTTGTGGGCCGATAAAGAAAGAAGGTCCATTCCTAACTCATTTACATCTATGGGTATTTTCCCCACGGTTTGAACAGCATCAGTATGAAAATAAACTCCACATTCACGGGCAATTTTCCCAATCTCTGCAATTGGCTCGATGGTCCCTATCTCATTATTAGCATGGATGATGCTGATGAGAACAGTCTTGTTGGTAATCGCCTCTTTTACCCGGTCAGGATCAAGCCAGCCATACCTATCTACCGGTAGATAGGTTATCTTCTTACCCATTTTTTCTAAGTATTTACAGGCAAACAGGACAGCATGATGCTCTATGGAAGAGGTGATGATATGTCCTCCCTTTCCCTTGAGAGCGGAGGCTACTCCCTTTAGTGCAAAATTATCGGCTTCTGTCCCTCCACTGGTAAAGACTATCTCTTCCGGTTCGGCTCCGATTAGACAGGCTAATGCCTCTCTGGCATCATCGATTGCTTTCCTTGCCTCTTGCCCGAAAGAGTATATGGTAGAAGCATTACCAAAAACACTCTTATAATAAGGTAGCACTGCTTCTAAAACCCCCGGATGAAGGGGAGTGGTAGCATTATAGTCTAAGTATATGCGTCTCATTCAATCCTCTCCTCAAATTTGAAAAATGTATTTGTGCTCAGGCTGCGAAAGGCTGGATGTCTTCCTTGACTTCTCAAGTAAATCCTCCAGACTGGTCTTCTCTAAAACCTCTTTTATCTTATCCCCTAACTCTCTCCAGAGGAGTCGGGGTGAACAATCTGTTATATATTTACAGTGAGCCTTTTCTTTGTTATCGAGGCAACCAACAGGAGTTACAGCCTCCTTTAAAGCTTTCATAATATCCATTATTTTGATTTCTCTTGCTCTCAAGCTAAGTAAAAAGCCTCCTCCTGGTCCTCTTACACTCTTCACTAATCCTGCCTTACGCAGTTGATTGAAGATTTGCTCTAA
>WJOQ01000317.1 GCA_009618505.1 Clostridia bacterium
CAGATATCCTCACAGATGCTTTACTGGAATCAGAGAAAATTCTCTCACATGATGAAGTATTCGGTATCATTCCTCCTTATGACAAAAGCAATGAGTTTATCTCAGAGGCAATCGAAACAGTCAACAGGGAGGGGCAGCGTGTAAGAGTAATATCTTCCGGCACAGTAGATAAATATATGTTTGGTTTTGACCCGCAAGGAATCTATCATATTTCTCGCACTATAAGTCCTCTCAAATCCTACAGTCCACCTTATTCACTTTATTCGGTCGAGGAAATACTGGCAAGCATAGGACATGACGATGCAGTTCTGAATATACATCCCTGGAGCCTGGCAATTCAGGAGAATCAAGACATAATCATCGAAGTTATTGAACGCATGAAAGGGAGGCCCAATGTAGAATTCGTCACTTTAAGAGACTTTTATTTCAATATAGGCCCTACCTTAAGACTAGCACTGGGCGCCTGGAAATATTTTAAAGAAAACACTGAAAGCTCTACGGGCCTGGTTTATCCTAATGTTCTTATAAATGATGATTACACTTATAAGCATCCTAAAGCGGCAATCTGGGACATAGCTTCCAGCTTATTGGGAATCGCTTCTGCCGAAAAACTCGGAATTATATCTCTCAAGGAAGGAATTCACAGGATAACAAGAATTCTAGACTTTCTACAAACATGCGAACTCTACCAAGGCCAATATCCCAACTTCAACTACGATGTCACTACAACTCAAATGGTGAAAGAAGGTCCGGGCATTGCCTGGGATGACCTAGCAAGGATGCTGGTAGCTTTGAAAATCATCAAGACTCATTACCCTTCTCTGGAAGATAGCTGCAATAGTGTCATTGAGCGTTGGATTCTTACTCCCATCGAGGTTTTATATCAGCCTGATAAGGATGAAGAAATATTTAAGGAGGTAAAAACCTCTCCCTATTGGGATTACATGGATGCATCTTTTGGACTATGGGGATATAGAAATGAGCCAGCTTCTCTCTGGACGAGTCTGAAGAATAGGATGTACGGTCTATTTTCTGGAGGTGAGCCAGATTATTATAGTAAACTGCTTATACCAGAATCATATATCCTTGAGGCAATAGAGATAGGCCAAACGGAAAGTAATAAGGAAATTCTAAATCTTATTCATAATCTTCAGAAAGCACGATATGAAGATGAAGGAATCATAACCTGTATTTCTGAAGGAGACCTGGATAGAAAGCCTTGGTTTGTTTATTGTGGTCTAGTAGCCAGTGAGCAAGGTCTCACTATCTGGCCGGTTGTGAGGTCAATCTGGGAAGATGGCGAAAGTTACCCAGAATATAGATTTATTGGCAGCAAAGCCGCCATTGCCTGGCAGGCTCTAAAAGAGAATGATTATACCAGGCTTTCCTATGACCTGATACGTAGGAAAGCCCTTAATTATCAGCTTGGTTTCTATACGGGAATATATGAAGAGAGTCGGGAAATAGATAGTGCTCTCTCGGTAAACACCAATGGCATTATCCTGGAATCGCTCTGGTTCAAAAAGCGAGGCAATAAGCCACTAGTTTATTCTGGACAGCCAGATGTTCCAGAGGCAGAAGAAAACATGCTTTCTAGCATAGAAAAGAGAATAAGGTATTTTTATTCACAACTCCTGGAAAAACTAAAAATTAAATTAGAAGAAAATCATATTGTAAAGGAGGATTAAATGTTAGTATTCAGTATCATAAGTTTTGTTTTGAGTGGTTTTAGTCTGGTTGGCGGGCTGGTAACCGAAGGGAGTGTTCGTCTTTCCTTCCTGGCTGGCTCCATCCTCTTCCTTATTCTGGCTGGAGCACTCATCTTAGGACGCAGGGCAATAAAACGCCTGGGAAAGGATGTCTCTTTTGATGCCCAATTAAGTGAGAGAATCTCAGAAGAACCGGAAACGGTAGAAGCTGCACCTATTCCTCAGGGACGAGCTGGATTTTTCCGAGAACAAGACATAGTCTTTGGCCCAAATGGAAAAGGGGCGTTCTCAGTCAGTCTTTGGTTTGAGGACAAATCTAGGAATAACCAAGAATTACTGGGAATGTTAGAGCTTGACTATCTGTTTATGGAAATTGAGGGAGATTATAAATTAATAAGGAGAAAAGAAAAGGTGAATGGGAAAGACTATATTGTCCATACTTTTCAGTCAGGCTACCAGGTAGACTTTAATCAAAGTCAATACGTCAATTTTGAGGAAAAGGAAGACAAATCATATTCTCTGGAGATAAAGGTCGGTAAACTGGGGGGAAGATTAGATAAGAAAATTACTGACACTCTAATAATAAGAGTCACTCTTCCGGCGACAATAAAAATGGCCAATTCCATGACCTACGAGAACAAGACAGTAGAATGGCAGCTCACAGGTACTCATTTTAGAAAGGATATCACTTTAAAAGCTTTTACCGTACCACTTGTCTTAGAATAAAACAAAATAGAGGATAACACAATGAAAAGTACTGTGTTTGAAAAGATATTGTCACGAAGCGAAAAAAAGCTGCCGGGTAAGTCTCGAATAAATTTCCTGGTGCAAAATATACCAGATCCATTCAGTATAATTGACTTCGATGGATATATCCTGGATGTTAACTCTGCCTTTGAAAAGGCATACGGCTGGAAAAAAAGAGAGGTCATGCGAAAGTATATTCCCTTAACTCCTCCCCGGCTGACTACAAATTTCTTTTCCTTTTTGAACAGAACCAGGCAAAGCAAAAGAATTTCCAACTATCAGACTGTCAGACTACACAAGGATCGCTCAGAAATTGAGGTAAGTATCGACGCATTCCTGATAATGGACCGAAAAGGCAGGCCTGCCGCTATTGGGGAGATTTCGCGTAATATCGCTCATTTAAAGAAAAAGAAGCTATTGGCCGATAGACTCCAGGAAAGATGGAAAACTCTGACTCACAATGCCCCACATCTAATAATCACAGTAGATGGTAAGGGAGTGATTACCTTTGCCAATCAGAGAATAAGAGAGCTTTTGGGTTATTGTGCCGAGGAGATTATAGATAGCCCCTTATCGGTCCTGTTCAGTCAAGAAGATTCAGAGACTATTAAGGAAGATATTATTAAGCCAACTAACAAGGGTCAGATTAAATCCGGTATTTACCGACTTAAACAAAAGAACGACTCAAGGGCTACCTATGCCATAGATTGGTCTCCTTTGAGAGAATCCTCAGGGGTAGTAGCAGGTGTAATGGGTATGGGCAGAGATATTACCAGAGAAAAGGAAAAAGAGGCGCAGCTAGTTCAGTCACAGAGACTTGAAGCCTTGACAGATTTTGTGGGTGGAATAGCCCACCATTTCAATAACCTTATGACTGTTATTGTTCTAGAATCTGATATCATAAGTAAGGAGATAAGGGAACAAGGGGATGAGATAACTAAGGAGGCAATTGAGGAAAGGTTGAAATTAATCAAAGAATCTTGTTTTCGAGGGACAGGGAAAATAGATCGAATTCTGGAGTTTATAGAGGGGCTCTCTGGTAGAGAATTTCTTGCGGTAGATATCGATGAGACTGTCAGGCAATCGCTTGGCCAAGTCTCAGTCTATCTTAAAGCCAAAGCTATTCAAGTAGATACTAAGTTAGGTAGGGTTCCTCAGGTTTTGGGTTGTTCATTGCAACTGCGCAAAGCTCTAACGGAAATCCTCATGAACGCCATCGAGGCCATGCCTAAGGATGGAAAGCTTGATGTGAAAACGGAAATGAAAAATGGTTATGCCACCTTGTCTATTGCTGACTCAGGAACCGGGATGTCTGAGGAGGTCCAGAAAAAAATGTTTGAGCCATTCTTCACCACCAAGGAACCTACCAGGAGTGGCCTGGGAGCAACAGTTGCCTATGGTATATTGAAGAGTCACGGCGCAATAACAAAGGTTTTCTCTGCTCCCGATATAGGCACCACTTTTGTCATAAATCTGCCTGCTCACCGAATGCTAAGATGTGAAGAAGAGAACAAACGGTCGTTTCATTTCTGATAGCACCCGTCCTTGATTTGTAGTTCAAAACTTCTTCTCTAGCGGTGCTATACTTGGCGGTAGTTGTATCTTGTTATTTCGTTTCCTAACACTTTGCCTGTTTCCTTTATAGTTTTTATTTCCTCTCGGGCAAAATTCTTACTATCCTATCCTGCATCCACCGATAAGGATGTTCTATTTTACCGTGCCCCTGTGGTGATGAGGCATCGACTGCTTGACTGAAGGTATGGTTCTGATAGAATTTCAATTGGTACTAATCATGCTGAAATGTGAAAAGAAAAAATGAGGTAGAAGAATGAGTGCGGCACCTGATTATATTGTAGGCGTGGACCTGGGAGGAACTAATATTGTTTCCCTCCTTATGACTGGGAAAGGAGAAATAGTGGGTAGAGACACTCGATCTACCCTGGCTAAGGAGGGCAAAGATAAAGTCCTCTCTCAAATAGTCAATTCAGTAAAGAGAATACTGGAAGAGAGCGAGACTAAACTGGGGATTTCTTCTAAGTCTATAATCGGTCTGGGCATAGGTAGCCCTGGACCACTAAGTATCAAAAAGGGATTAGTTTACTTTACTCCTAATTTGGCTGGTTGGACCAATGTCCCCCTGGTTGATATCTTAAGAGATAAACTTGCTCTGCCTATTTTCCTGGAGAATGATGCTAACGCTGCCGCCTTGGGTGAATGGTGGAGGGGTGCAGGAAAAGATGTGGATAATCTCGTTCTGCTCACTCTGGGTACAGGAATAGGAGGAGGAATAATTATCCAAGGGGAAGTTTTTCACGGATCCTGGGATACAGCAGCCGAAATAGGCCACATGATAATTCATGAAGGTGGACTTGTTTGTGGTTGTGGAAAGAAAGGATGCCTTGAGGCTTACGCTTCAGCTACAGGAGTGATTAAAAGGACTCTGGCTGCCATAAGGGAAGGAAAAAAGAGTATACTTGCCGATGCAGTGAAGAACCGATGGGAGAATATCACCTGCGAGCTAGTCTATAAGGCGGCAGAAAAGGGAGATAGTCTCAGTAGATGGATAGTAGAGGAAACAGCAAGATATCTGGGGATTGGTATTGCTAGTATAGTGAATGTGTTAAATCCAGAAATGGTTATTCTCTCTGGAGGAATGATTGCCGCTGGAGCTCTAATATTCAAACCAGTCAGAAGATATGCACGAGAAAATGCTCTTGCCGCTGCTATAGAAGGAGTAGAAATAGTTCCTGCTGCCCTAAGTGGTAATTCTGGAGCTATAGGAGCAGCAGCGACTGTGTTGAAAAGGGCAGGATTGTTGTGACGGAATCAGGGAGCGTGTCATTGCGGCGAGTGGGACTCCTTGTCCGTCATTGCGAACAAGGTCCCTCGCCTGTCTGCGTGTGGATACGCATAGGCAGGCTTGTCATTGCGAACGGAGTGAAGCAATCTCGGTTTTATCGCTCGGGATAAACTAAGCAATCTCACGCTTGCCTTTAGTAAGCTGGCAATGGTGCAGATGAGGAAAATCCTGGGAAACTTAGACTGGTATAATTGATTGAATGAGGTAGAGACACACTAAAGGTAGACGGAAATGCAAGCAGAGATAATATCGGTAGGTACAGAAATTCTTTTGGGAGACGTAGTAGACACAAATGCCAGCTACATAGCCCGAAAACTTGTTCTATTTGGAATAGACCTTTTTCGTAAGACTGTGGTGGGTGATAATAAAAAGAGATTGGCCAGAGTGTTAAGGGAGTGCCTGGAGAGAGTAGATTTGATTGTCATGACTGGTGGATTGGGACCCACGGAGGACGATATAACCAAAGAGGTAGTGAGTGAATTAATGGGGCAGGAACTGGTATTTAGTGAGACAATAGCGCAGCAAATTAAGAAGAAGTTTCCTCACCGACAAATAGGTGAAAAAACTATTTTTAAGCAGGCCTTAATTCCTTCTTCAGTAAAGATTATTTCTAATAATGTAGGAACTGCACCGGGAATTATCTTTGAGGAAAAAAATAAAATAATCATTTTGTTACCCGGCGTACCGTCAGAAATGAAAGAGATGATGCAAGATGGGGTTGTTCCTTACCTTGCTGCTAAGGTAAGGAACAAAGATATTATCAGGTCAAAAGTGCTTAAGATATTGGGAATAGGTGAATCTGAGGTAGAAGAGAAGATTCCTCCTTCTTTACTGCGTTATTCAAATCCTACTTTAGGTCTATTAGCTAAGGAGGGAGAGGTTCATCTACGAATCACGGCAAAGTTTCCGCCAGAAGTAGTGGATGATAGAATTAAGCAGGTAGAAGATGACCTGCGAGATAAATTAGGGGATTATATTTACGGAGTTAATGAACAGTCCCTAGAGGAGATAGTAGCGTTTTGGTTAAGGAAAGGAAAACTTACTATCGCTGTGGCTGAGTCTTGCACCGGAGGTCTAATCTCGCATCGTCTTACCAATATTACAGGAAGTTCTAATTATTTTTACTGCGGTATAGCTAGCTACAGTAATCAGGCTAAAATAGACCTTCTGGGAGTTGATGAATCTCTTATCAAGAAAAAAGGAGCAGTGAGCTTAGAAGTAGCCCAAAAAATGGCTCTGGGGGCAAGAATATCTGCCAACACAGATTTAGGCCTAGGGATTACCGGTATTGCTGGGCCTACCGGAGCTACTGACAAGAAGCCTGTGGGGTTGGTTTATATTGCTCTTAGCAGCCAAACTAAACAGATTGTTCAGGAATTTATCTTCAGCGGGAGTAGAGAGCGGATTAAATGGAGGGCCTCTCAGGCAGCCCTCAATATGTTACGAAAGTATTTACTGGGGAGCTATGAATTTACCTCCTGAGATATTCTGAGAAATCATCCGGTAATTTCTATCAAAGTCTATTTCTATATTCATTATGTGAGAGCACTTCTTTCCTAGTATCTCTTTTTTTAGGGTGTAGGCAGCCCCCTCATCGCCAGGGTCAGCATATAGGTTTTGTACATCTGTCCTTCGGTTAATCCTCACAGTTATCTCTTCACCACATTTATCACATTTTACGAAAAAAGGAATAAAGTCTCCTTTTATACGAGTAGATGTTGTTTTCTCCTTGCCGGAAAAAAGCTTGTTCCAAAAACCCATTTTTATCACCTCCTTAAAAATATACCGAAGGACAATTTCTTTTATAATTGAGAGTGACGAAAGACTACATTAGTTCCACATTTTTGACGATTACCACTACTCTTCCTGCACTCCTACTAATGTCAGATATATTTCCTTTGAATTTAACCTCTGCTCCTTTTTCAAGGCTGAGGGCTAGTTCTTTTTGATTTGAGCTGAGGACAAGAGAAACATCATATCCATTGCCTCCTACCTCTGGCCCATCCATCTCTAGACGGACAGTATAGCTTCCGTACCACTCTTTCTTTACATCTTCCACCCAACCCTGCCAGATGACTTCTTTGCCCAGGAAGTCTGTACGCCGCTCTTTGAACTGAGCGTCCATCAGCTCAGAGAATTCCTCTCGGAATAGAAGGAAAGGGATTTCTCCTTTCTCCAATTGGTCAGCAACTTTCTTATCAAGATTAGCTGTAGCTTTCATCATCAGACTCTTTGCTGAAAGATAATTTCCTTCCCTGTATTGGGTTGCTGCTTCATCCAGTAGTTCGGTAAAAGTGGGCTGGCAGTAAGCAGGTAGTGCCACAAACAATAAAATAGATATAATTAGTAGCCATCGCATTTTTGACCTCCTGCAAAGTCAGGCATTCGAGGAACGCAATCTTTGCATTTATCGCACCTGAACTTTCTCTCTAGAGAGAAAAGAAAATACGAGCTCCAAAAGTAATGAAGCCTGGATCTATATCCAGGGAGAAAACAGGTGATTCATATTGAGCGTCCAGCGCGAGTGATAGAGCCCCCAGGCTTGTCTCCCAACCTGCCTGCAAAATATAGGCCAGGTTAGACCATTCGGGTGTCCCTGAAGTCCAGCGAATGTAAGTTTTTTGCACTCCCACTCCTCCATATATTCCGCTTCCCAGGATATCCACGAGAAAAGAGATGCGTGGGCTGAGGGTAAGGGAGATATCAACTCCTGGATTAGGGCGGTAATCAAGACTACCGTCCAACATAAACCAGGCAGCTTTGGCCCGAACTGATGCTACATAGGATAGATGGCTCTTGTCAAAGCTGGAAATATCAATGTCTTTAACCGCCACATTATAGTGGGCTCCCAGGCCAATACCTATTTTCCCCAGTGCTGAGGAACAGGCTAACCCGGTAATTAATATTACCACCGTTATTACTAACCCAATTTTTTTTGGCATAATCTACCTCCTCCTCCCAAGCCCGGCC
>WJOQ01000344.1 GCA_009618505.1 Clostridia bacterium
CGTGGAGTCTATATAGATGAGTGGGGTTGTGTCTTTAGAAATATACAGAGAGGAGTTATCGGTGAAGTAAAGGATCCTATAGTAAAAAAGTTATCTGATGTGGATAAAGTTAAGCCACCTTGTAGACTTTTAGGCAAAGGAATGGAGAAGGTAAATAAAAGTTGTAGGAAAAGTGATAGATTTATCCTGGGAGGATGGGCCAATTCTTTTGAAAGGATGCAATGGTTAAGAGGCACCCCTGATTTATTTATAGATATTATGGAGCAACCTCCAGAATTTTTTGAGTTGAAGGATATGGTGCATAAATACCACTTAAAGATGATTGAGACCTGGGCAGGAACAGAAGTTGACGGAATCATCTTTGCAGATGATTGGGGCTCTCAAAACTCTCTTTTGATATCGCCTGATCTATGGAGAAAACTTTTCAAGCCTCTCTATAGAGATTATTGTGACCTTATTCATAATGCAGGAAAGTTTGCCTTTATGCACTCAGACGGACATATCTTTCAGATATATGAAGATTTAATTGAGATAGGAGTAGATGCCATCAACTCTCAGCTCTTCTGTATGGGTATTGAGGAGATTGGAAAAAGATTCAAAGGAAGAATTACTTTCTGGGGCGAGATAGATAGACAGCACATTCTGCCTTCGGAGAATTTAGATGATGTCAGGGAAGCGGTGAGAAGGGTAAAGAAATTTCTCTATGACAAAAATGGTGGAGTAATTTCTCAATGTGAGTTTGGTGCAGCAGCCAGGCCTGAGAATGTAAAGGCTGTCTTTGCCGAGTGGGAAAAGGCAAGGTAATGTCAGTCGTAGCTTGACTTTACCTGAAAAATAGATAGATTGGTTTACATTGTAGGATGAATTAACTATATCAGGAGGGAGGACTATGAAATACGCAGCACATTCGATGATGTGGACGGCTACTTTTACAGAGAAGGACCTGGGGTTATTTGATAGGCTGAAAAGGATGGGCTTTGACGGCCTTGAGATATTCCTCAATCACCCGGAAAGCTTGCCCATGGAAAAAATCAAGGAAAAGATGAATGAGACCGGGATGGGATGTACCATTTCGATTGGCCTGGGCAAAGAACAAAACCTAATTAGCCTCGACAGGGGAGCAAGGGATGCGGGAGTGGCATTCCTGAAAGAGGGGATTGATGTTGCTTGTGAGTTGGGCAGCGATGTTATTTCAGGTGTTATCTACGCTGCCTGGGGTGAATTCACCGGTAAGATGAGAACTGAGGATGAATGGAACTACAGCAAAGAATGCCTGCTTAAAGTGGCCGAATATGCAGAAGGAAAAGGCGTGGTGTTAGCCCTGGAGCCGGTTAACAGATTCGAAACCTATTTTCTGAATACTATCGAGGACACCAGGAAGATGGTGGAAGAAATTAATCATCCTAATGTCGGGATACATGCAGATACATTTCACATGAATATCGAAGAGGAGAATTTCTACGGAGCCATAAAGATGGCAGGAGAGCACCTGTACCATGTGCATCTTTGCGAAAATAACAGAGGAATTCCTGGCACTGGACACATACCCTGGGATGATGTTTTTAGAGCCCTAAGGGAGCTTAACTACGATAGGTGGGCGGTTGTAGAATCCTTTGTTCCGGCTGTCGAGGAAGTTGCCCGCATGACAGCTATCTGGCGACAGCTTGCTCCCAGTGCTGACGTCATGGCTGAGGAGGGACTAAAACTGTACAGGAGTAAAGAGTAAAAAGGGGGTTCAACACAATGAAAGCAGTAGTCATTTACGGTAAGGAAGATTTTCGTTACCAGGAAGTAGAAGTGCCTAAAGCAGGAAAAGAAGAGGTGGTGGTGAAGGTGGCAAGGTGTGGGATTTGTGCTGTAGATCCTAAGATTCTCCATGGGAAGGGTTATGTTCCCCCTATTGTGGCCAAGCATGTTCCTATAATTGCTGGTCATGAATTTATTGGTGAAGTGGTTGAGCTGGGAGAAGGAGCTAAAGAAAAGTATGACCTTGAGGTAGGAGATAAAGCCATTGCCGAGAATATTGTCCCCTGTTGGAAGTGTCATTACTGCCAGCTAGGATTATACCATATGTGTGATGTGCATAAGATTTTTGGTATTTCCGGACCCGATGGTGGATGGGCAGAATATATGAAATATCCTCAAGGTTCTATAATCTGGAAGGTACCAGAGGATATGCCTTATGAGATAGCTGTAGCTATAGAGCCTCTTGCTTGTGCTACTCATGGAGTGGAGAGAGCCAATATTCAGTTTAGTGATACGGTAGTCATTGCCGGAGGAGGAGCTATTGGACTTTTCATGCTTCAGGTAGCTAAACTAAAGAATCCAAAGATGCTCATTATGTCAGACCCTTTAGAAGATAGGTTAAGCTTGGCCAAAGAACTAGGG
>WJOQ01000318.1 GCA_009618505.1 Clostridia bacterium
GAAAGATTGCATCAGGATAAAGAGGCTACTGCCCTTTATCTATATCCTAGCAAGGCTCTTTCCCAGGATCAACTGAAAGTAATAAAGGAGCTGGAAACCATCGGCACCATAAAAACTGACTCTGCCATCTATGATGGGGATACACCCTCCTATAAAAGGCAAAGAATCAGAGACAGCTCAAGAATAATAATAAGTAATCCTTATGAGCTTCATCAGATTCTACCCTGGCATTACCGCTGGCAGAAATTCTTGAGAAACTTAAATTTTATAGTCATAGATGAGGCACACCGATATAGAGGTATCTTTGGCTCAAGTGTAGCATTTTTGATAAGAAGATTGCAAAGGATATGTAAATTTTATGGTTCCTCTCCTCAGTTTGTTTTGTCCACAGCTACCCTGGCCAATCCACTCGAGTTCAGTGAAAAACTAACCGGACTTGACTTTGAGCTAATTTCTTCTGATGGCTCACCTAAGGGTAAGAAGTATTTCATTTTGTATAATCCTTATTTTGACGGCATAGGTACCCTTTCTACCCACCGGGAGAGCATGGACTTGTTTTTATTCTTTATAAAAAAGAATCTACAGACTTTGTGTTTTGCTCTTTCCAGAAAAATGGCAGAATCGATTGCCTCACAGTCAAAGAAAAAACTGAAAGAATCAGAAAGATATCTTGCCAGTAAAATTGCTGCCTATAGAGCAGGTTATCTACCGGAAGAGAGAAGGGAGATAGAGAATAGACTCAAGAAGGGGACCTTGAGAGGCATAACCTCTACTAATGCTTTGGAATTAGGAATAGATGTTGGCTCATTGGATGCGGTGATAATTTCAGGTTATCCGGGGACTATTATCTCGACCTGGCAGCAAGCAGGGAGAGCGGGAAGGGGGATTGGGGAATCTGTTGCTGTTTTAGTTGCTTTTCAGAATCCCTTGGATCAGTACTTTATGAAGCATCCACAGGTATTTTTTGACAAGTCTCATGAAGAGGCAGTAATTGATTTATCTAATCCTTATATAGTATCTGGGCACCTGATGTGTGCTGCATCGGAACTGCCTATTCAATTGGAAGAGGATGGAATATATTGGGAAGAGAATGTGGAGGATATCCTGAAAGCATTGGAAAGAGAGAATTTACTTCAGCAAACACCCCATGGTTGGGTCTATTCAGGAAAAGGAAGGGCTGTTGATGCAGTCAGTTTGGACAATATTTCCTCTGAGACTTTCAAAGTTATCAAGCAGGGAAAATTATTAGAGACAATGGACCGAGCACAGGCCTATAGAGAAGCGTATAAAGGGGCAGTTTTGTTGCATCAAGGAGAAACCTACCTGGTAAATGATTTTGATTTAGAGAACTTAATCATTCAAATTGAAAGGAAAGATGTGGATTACTACACCCAGGTTATGGACATTGCCGATATAGAGGTTTTAGAGGAAATCAAAAGAAAGAAGATCAATGGATTCACCGTATCCTCAGGAGATGTGGAAGTAACCGAAAAGTACATTAAATATAAAATAATGAAATATGACAGGGTTCTAAGCACCGAGAATCTAAACCTACCTCCTCTAAGTTTTAAGACAATGGGTATGTGGCTCACAATCCCAGAGAATATAAGAAAGAAAGTTGAAGCCAGGAGGTTAGATTTCGCTGGTGGTCTGCACGGCCTGGAGCATGCCTTAATTGCAATAATGCCTTTTCATGTTATGTGCGACCGATGGGATATTGGAGGTGTATCGGTGCCCAGTTATCCACCTGCTGATGGTTCAAAGGTTTTCCTCTATGATGGATTTGAAGGTGGAATTGGACTGACCGAAAAAGCTTTCCAGTTGACCGATAATATATTCAGAATGGCCTATGAACTGGTGAGAGACTGTCAATGTGAAGAGGGCTGCCCTGCCTGCATATATTCCCCTAAATGTGGAAATGGAAACAGGCCTTTAGATAAAGAGGCAACCAGAATGATATTGCGAGAATTGATATGAATGGGCGATAAAATCGTGAATAGGAACTTTTCCTGGAAGTTCGTCACTCGTATTGCCTATCCCCTCGGGAGAGAGGGATGGGGTGAGGGGAGCGGAAGAAGATTATCTTGAGGTATTTTACAAAATAGAGCAGATTCAAAGGAAAGGAAGATAGTCAGAAGATAAGAGTGAAAGCTCTTGGATTTTGAAAAGAAAATATCAATCAGGAGAAGTGAATGAAACACAGAATAGCAGTAATTCCCGGAGATGGAATAGGTCCAGAAGTGATTGAGGAAGGAATCAAGGTTCTCAAGGCTACCGCCCAGGTAGCGGATGAATTGGAATTTGAATTTCAGTACTTTCCCTGGGGATGTGAATATTGTCTTAAGGAAGGAAAAATGATGCCTGATGATGGGTTAGAGAAG
>WJOQ01000333.1 GCA_009618505.1 Clostridia bacterium
AACCAGGAAAGGGTTCCCTTTTTTGCTTTAGTCTTCCCTGCATACCTTCAAAAAAAAGACTGGTTCCGGATAGAGATGGGAATGGGACTCCCCCAAAAACAGAAGAGAGGGTGAAGAAAGGTGTGAATATCTTGGTCGCTGAGGATGATAGCTCTACCTACAACATAATCAGGAGGTTCCTGGAAGACTGCACTATCAGTCGAGCAGTAGATGGAGAAGATGTCCTGAAAATGATAAAAGAGAAAAGCTATGATATGGTTCTTATGGATATTCAGATGCCAAGAATGGATGGCCTTGAGGCAACCAGAAGGATTAGAGAAAAGGATTCAGACCTTCCTATCATTGCTGTCACCGCCGGATCATTTAAGGCTGATAAGGATAAGTGTCTTGCCGCCGGGTGCAATGATTATATCGCCAAGCCCATAGTGCCGCAGAAGCTAATAGCTAAGATAAATCAATACGCTGTTAAAAGGCTATCGAGAAGGCAAAATAGCCCTCCAAAATAAGAAATCTATTACAGATAACAATCAGGGGGAGAGAGAGTGCCCTCTTGGCCTGAAAGGAGCAAAAGTTCTACCTTTGACACCTGCACATGGTAAGAAAAAAGACGAAGAATCTTATCCTGGACCAGTTTATTATGCGGCGGATGGTCAGGGAAATTTTCCATTCTTCATTGATCCAAGTAAAACTGAGTATTTTACTGTGAGGCAAGATTTAGATGATGATTTGATCTTACCCGATACCCATGGCTCCAATATGGTGGCAGAGCAGACCACTTTTGGGGACCTGTCAGCGAGAATCATTCGATAAAGCAAACTTCCTTTTCCCCCTCAAATATTTGGAGTATAAATCTCTAAAATATCTTCAACAAGTGAGAGAAGCCGCTTCCTGTCGAAGGGCTTCTCTATTACCTCAAAATCTACTCCATCTTGCATGGCGCCTTCTAGCTGTCGAAAATACTCTTTTTGAAAAGCCGTTATTATGTAAACAGGTATCTTTTTCCCCATCTTGCGTATTTCTCGCAGTGTTTGGATGCCATCCATCCCTGCCATTTTAATATCCAGAAAGATTAAATCATAATTATTTCTTTTAACCTTCTCAATTCCCTGCTCACCCGATTCAACCGTATCCACTTGATACCCAGCATCACCGAGTACCAAAGATAATGATTCTCTTATTCCTGCATCATCATCAATAACTAAAATATGTTTGTTCATTTTTATTAGCCTTTTCCCTCTTTGCTCGGTAATAAAATCTTAAATTTCGTTCCTGTGCCAAGCTTGCTCTCACAGATAATCTTACCCCCGTGCTGATTGATAATCCTTTCACATATGGAAAGCCCTAAACCTGTTCCTTCTCCAGTAGGCTTGCTACTGAAAAAGGGCTCGAAAATCCTTGCAAGGTTTTTCCGAGCAATCCCACAACCGCTGTCTCTAATTACTACCTGGATAAATTTATCTTCACGCTGTATATCAACGTGAATTTCCTTTTTCTGGCTCTTTTCTAGAGCATCGAGAGCATTAGTGATAATATTGGAAAAGACCAATTCAATGCTGCCCGCTTTCATCCAAACCTTAGAAATTTCCTCCGGATAATGTTGGATGATGAAAACCCCTTCTTTTTCAATACGAGAGGATAATGCTTTGAAGACTCGATCAATAATTACAGCACAACTCACTTCTTGAGGTGCTTCTTCACCTTCCTTCTCTACACGTAAATAAGCTAGAAGATCCCGTACAATATTTATACACCGCTTTGTTTCCCGCTCAGCACCTAGAAGCGCAGTAGCTCTTTTGTCTTCCTTAGAAGTACTGTTAAGGCAATACTGAACAAAGTTGAGGATACTCGTCATTCCATTTTTCAATTCGTGTGCCAGGCTGGCAACCATAATATCCGAAGCAGCCACTTTTTCTGACTGGATGCGTTTAACCTGGGATTCTTTGAGGTCTCCATTGTGCTGTTCTTTCTCTTGAAACACTTTACTTTGCCTCTCAGCTTTCTAAAGGAATTCTATTTGCTTGATTCTACATCACCTTGTGGGTAATTCCTTCTACCAATCATATAATAGATTTGAATAAATGTCAAGTAGTTTAATATAAGTCAACAGACCTGGTTGGCTAAACATCCCTGACCGGGGCAAATTATGGTTGGTCCAGGGACATATTTCGTTAGGCCACTTCTGCGTCCACTGGCTATTTTGCCATAGGAGAGACTCTGGTATCTTCATAAGTTCACGATCCCGCCTCTTGCAGGATAAGGTCGGTTTTGAAGGCCCGGTATCACATGTTCACTTCTGTGGATGTATAGGTATTCTAATGGTGAAAGTTGTTCCCTTGCTCTCTTCACTTTTTACTTCTATAGTTCCTCCGTATTTCTTGATAATCCCGTAACAGACACTCAATCCCAAACCGTTGATCTGGGGACCTTTGGTAGTGAAAAAAGGATCAAAGATTCTTTTTTTTGTCTGAGGAGACACTCCCACTCCCGTATCGGTGACCGAAAAATAGGCCTGGTTCTCTTCCCGGCCCGTAGCCAGAATAATTTTTCCTCCCTCAGGCAAAGCTTCAACAGCATTAAATATCATCTCGGTCAATACTCTCCTGAGATCATAGTCATTGAGCATCAGAGGAGGTGGGTTACCCAGATCTAATTCCGTGTTTATCCGGATCCCCATAGCTTGTGCCTGGTCTTTCCAACGAAACTGAGCCGTGACTACGACATCTTTCACCCTCTCGTTCAGATCTACTTCCACACGTTCTGCCTCTTTTCTCCCTCTAACAAACTCTCTTAATTCGCTCACCACTTTAGCCCCCTCAAAGGCCGATTTTTCAACCAACTCAAGCTGTTTCTTGATTTTTTCTAGTCCTGGTTCCTCTGTTTCCTGAAGTAAGAACTGAATATAGCTTAAAATGACGGTCAAAACATTATTGAACTTGTGAGCTGCACCCCCGGTCAACTCTCCCAGAGCTTCCAATCTTTCCTCCTGTATTAACTTGCCTAATGTCCTCTTCTCCTCGGTGAGGTCATGACCTATTATTATGGTTCCAGCGGACTTTCCTTCTAACTTTTTCTTTTCTTTAGTAAAGGAGAGTGTATCAGGAGAGATTACCCCAGTCTCACTAATCACTGCTTTCACCTTGCCTTTAGCCTTTCTTTTTTAAGCAAGAGAGATAGTGCCTCAGGGGATATTGTCTCCCAGGATTCTTTTGACAGTAGCTTTCAGTTCCTTAAGGGAGAATGGCTTGTCAAGGTAATCAGCTGCGCCTTTTTCTATGGCCTCACCAGCTATTTTGGGAGAGCCGTACGCGGTATAAATAACAACTGCCAGCTCCGGCCTTCTCCTTTTTATATTTTCTAAAACTTCGATCCCATTCATACCAGGCATAGCCACATCGACCAGGGCTAGATCAAAGTGGTGCTTCTCTAGAGCTTTGATACCTCGATAGCCATTCTTTACTGCGGTTACCAGATAACCTTCTTTGTTTAGGAATCGAGAATACAAAGTGCGCACACTGAAATCATTATCCACTAACAGAATACGCTTTTGCTCTCCTTTTTGCTTCTGGTCCATTGTTTGCCGATCCTTTACTAAGAAACCTTAGGATTACAGTTTAGAATACAGCGCGTAGCTTGGATGCGAGTTATTGTTAGATTCACAAGAGCCTATTTTGATAGGCAAGCTGGTTGCATAGCTTGCCAAGGGGGAAAGATCGCATCTTTCAGAGATTTTTACCTCAAGAAAAGCTTTATGGCGGCATAGTATCCTTTAGTCGGGGGCTCCATTTGTACCATATACCGTATATTTTCCTGGTCACTGTCCCGATAGCCTACGGTAAATGCCCAGCCTTTCCCAGCAGAGCGATACTCGATTTCTACTGCATATCCTTGTTGCCGATATTCTCTTTGCCCTGACTGTATATAATCATACCTTCCGGAAAGGCTTAACCCTCCTCCCAAATAGTATATAGGCCCGGCAGAAAGAGTGCTTATAGCCGGAGAAGAATCTCCTTGTTCCTCCACATAGGTTAAGATTATCTCGCCCATAAGTTGGAGGTTTGGGGTAAGGGAAGTTATCTCCTTCAAGGACAGAGAATAAACATTTTGTTGAAATTTATCTTTTCCCGAATCAGGCTGAGGTTTACCCTCTCTTCGTCGATAACTGAATCCTGCATAAAGGTTGTGCCCTATGTTCTCCATTTGATTCTGAAGTCTGGCTTCAAAAAATGATAGTTTATAGTCCTCTCTTTCAAACAAACCGTACTTCCCGCTCAAGCTCCAGCCATAAAATGGAGCATAGCCAATCTCAGCCTGGTACTGGCTTTCAGCTTGAGCCCCACTGAAGTAACCGCCAAAACCAAGGTAGATCTTAGCACTGGACTGTTGGGATCCAGTTATATAGTTAGGCTCTGTATTCCCGGTATTCCAGGTAGCTGCTGCCAGGGCTACCTGAGCAGGGAGAAGCTCCTCTTGTAAGACATAGGGACTGATAAAGATAACCAGCTCAGTTTTTCTCTCCGTCACATACTTTCTGCTGAACAAAAGATCAATCACCGGGATATCACCCAGTCCCCATACCTTGCTTTTTATTTCCCTCTGAATTTCTTCAGAAAGGCCAGCTATGGCCACAGTCTCTCCGGACTGGACTCTAACACTGGTTCTGGCACTTCTTCTGGTTACCCGGGGAACCTCAACCTCTCCGGCTAAATCCTCAACAGCTATCTCAACATCAAGAAATACATCCTCTCCAGAGGTAAGGCGAGGTCTCACCTTAATCCCAGTTCTGGCAGTTACAGTTTCGAATCTAAAAAAAGGTGCCTCAGGAGGTCCAGCCAGAAGCTGGAAGTACTGCTCAGTCTCGAGCTCTAATTGAGCCTGAACTCCATCCAGAGTGACTACGCGGGGATTACCGAGTATCTTAGCTTCTCCTCTGGTAGTAAGAGCAGTAAGAGTCGTCGCAATATCCTCCGATATGTAGCCAATGGCAAGTCCTTCTGCCCACATTCCTTCTGATTCTTCTTGCTTGCCTATCCGCTGCCAGCTCCAGTCTATACCCAGATTGAGCCCTTTTTCTCTTACTACTTCCACGGCTAAAACTTGTACCATAATGTGGGCCGGGGGCTTATCCATACTGGATATGGTATTTTCAATCCTCAAGGCCGTTGCGGGAGGTGCAGTAACTAAAAGCAAATTGTGTCCCCCATCTATCTTTACATAGGGGGTGAGATCAGGAGACAGTAGTTGATTCACTCTTGAAACATCAATATAACGGGGTTTAATAATTACGGTAGAACTCAATGATTTGAAGGCAGGATTAGAAATCTCGGGGGTAGTTACTATATAGTAATCATCTATTCGTCTGAATGCATACCCTCCTGGGGATAAAACCGTAGCTAAGGCCTTCTCTATCGTAACTTTATTAAACTCTGCACTTACTGTTCCGCTGATTGCATCATCCACAATTATGGTTATACCGGTCTGGGCAGCAATAGTGCGGAGAACCTCCCGCAGGTTAGCATCATAAAAACTACCGGTAAAGAGAGCCGAGGGTTGAGCCACTAAAGAGAATAGGAGGAAAAAAAAAGGCAAGGCCGCCAGTAAACTACCTGCTTTTATCTTCATGGTTTGGGATCCTGTTATTAGTTTAGGCACTAATCAACAATCCGGGGGGTAATGAATATTATCAGCTCTGTCTCATGCTCGGAGGTAGTCTCGTTGCTGAAGAGTAGACCAATGATGGGAATTTTCCGTAAAAAGGGCACCCCAGAGATTAGGTGCCTTCGAATATTCTGGAGTAACCCCCCGATAATTACAGTCTGACCATCCTTGACACGTACAGTGGTCTGAACGCTCCTTCTACTCACCACCGGAAACTCAGTCTCCCCTCGCTGGATGACATCACTAACCTGAGGAGTAATGCTCATAATCACCTCATCCTCTCCAGCGATTCTGGGCAGAACCCTCAGGTTCACTCCCACAGTGATAGTCTCAAATCGCCTGTAGGGGGCCTCTGGGGGACCGGCCAGGATTACATAATACTCCTCTCTGTCAACATTTATCTCAGCCTCCTCTCCGTCAAGAGTGGATATTTTTGGAGTGGCCTTAATTTCCGCTTTACCTTCTCTAACCAGAGCTTTAAGGCTGGTGAATATCTGCCCCACTACCATAGAGGTATAGCCTATCTGTAAATTGCTAACACCTATTCCCTGGATCTGACTTTCTGGAGCAATCTGCGAGGGTATCCAGTTCCAACCCCAGTCCACTCCAAATTCTTTCCCTTTTTCTTTGGAAACCTCCATTACCAGAGCTTCGATTATAACCTGTCTGCGTGGCTGATCAATTTCTTCTACGTCTCCTTTAATCCTGGCAATGATTTCGGAAGGTCCAGATACAAGAAGAACATTTCTCTCAGTATCTACCTTAACATAGGGGCGGAAAAAGTCGGACAGGAGGCGGGAAACAGAGTCTGCATTTATGTGACTAAGCTGAATCTCCTCAGTCTTACTCAGCTTCTGAAAAGCAGGATTGAGAGGACTGGGACTACCAACCAGATAGTAATCCTCCCTCCATACATATGTATATCCTCCTGGAGCAAGAATCATTTCCAATGCCTTCTCCAGAGGCACATCCTTAATGTCCGCCGTGACATACCCCTCAACTGTTTCGTCCGTAAGGATGTTGACCTCGGCTTGTGCTGCAATAGTACGGAGTATTTCCCTGATATTTGTATCGATAAATACATTGGTGATTGGCCGCTCTCCCGCAGGAAGAAGCTTTTCAGGAGGTACCGGTATCTCCGGTGGTGGGGGCTTGAGCTCAATTAAGTAGACATTCTCCACCTTCCTGAAGGTATAATCAGTATCAGCTAAAACTGCATCCAGAGCTTGCTGGAAGGTAACCTCTGTAAGCTGTATGGTAACCTCGCCGGTAACTACCTCGTCAATAGCCACAATAACCCCGGCTTCTTCTCCTACCTGATGGAGGGCCTTTTTGATATCGATTTTATAAAAGCTGATATTAAATTGGCCGGAGGGGGTTAACTGGACTTCTTGCTCCTGGGGTAGTCTATATGTTTCTCGGTATTCCGTACTTTTGCGGAATAAATCCAGCTCTTCTTTCTCTCCACTAGTTCCTGTTGCGAAAGCGATCTCGGTAACGAAAGCCACCAAACATCCCATCAGTATAATAGGCCAGATTCTCTTCATAACTTCCTCCTCATCTTACTTAACCGTGTTCTAAAATACATAGGATCGTTCTCTTCGACCAGACTATTCCACTACAGTGATCTCCCTGGTTGTGGTCGCCAGTTCTTCATTCTGCGAGAAAAACGCTATTTTTGCCTGGTACTGACCTGCCTGAAGTGGTTCGGCAGGACTGGTTGTGAAATTTCGGGCACCCCCAGGCAGAACAACAGCTTCACCCTCAGAAAAAGGCAACTCAGCCACCGTATCACCACTCCAATCCTTCAATATTATGCCGCCTTTGACCACAAGATGCACATTACCAGTATTGTTTAATGTAGCCAGAAATTCAGGAGAGCCGCCGTTTGCTTGCAAAAAATGAAACTCACCAATCTCACCTTTTCTTTCAAGTTCATCTCCCACAGTTACTATAATTGTGGTCTCAGGAACGAGAGTACTGATTCTCTCTCCTGTTTTGGCTTGAGTTGAGGATGCTTCCACAACTAATCGGGTGTACCTTCCCCCTGTCACATCTTTTGGAATCTTGAGCAAGCCAAGGACATTTCTTTGCTCCGATGGCCCAAGTTCAAACTCTGATTCCTTAAGCTCAATCCAATTGGAACAAGACCAGGATGTGCTTCCTTTCTCTAGAAGGGCAATTTCACCATCAGGGTCGATACGCATATCCTTGAAATAGAACCGAAAGTGTACTGGTTGTTTTTCTTCGTTTGAAATAGTAAAATTTATAGTACGGATAGAACCTGGAGGAGTCTTTATCTCCACTATCGGGGGATTAACGGAGAAATTAGTTTCCTTTCTTTTTGCAAGTTCCTCACCTTCAGTTGGAATTACCCCCACCGAAAAGGACATCTTCGCCCGTGCTCTTTCATTCCCGTATTTAAAGGTGGCATCTGCGAAATATTCACCGGGAGGAAGTTCTTTCTCCAGGACCACTCTAAAGTCCCGCATACTCTCCGGAAAAACCGTTCCCCTTCCCGCTTTTAAAGGAAGCTCTGCCAGTCTTCTCCCCTCTCTGGTTGTTATTGCCAGGCTCCCCTCTCCCTACG